>JBDSDG010000071.1:0-30097 GCA_039920685.1 Ferruginibacter sp. | reverse complement strand
GTATTGTTTGTTGCAGTATCGGTCCATTTTAAAGCTTCCTCCAGGTTCACATTATGCTGAAGTGACCATTGGGCTGCCTGGTCCCACGACTGCCATATAAATCCTTTATCCCCTTGCAATTCATTGCATCACTCTCTTTGTAAAAGAAGCTTCCCCACGCAGTATTGTTCTTTGAAAATATCAGCGTACACTCGTTAGGGTCATACGCTATAAAAAATGCGTATTTACCTGCCGGCAGGCTTTGACCTTCAATTTTAACTGCCGAAGAAAATTCTATTGTTGTATTTTCATTGGCACCAGCTCTCCATGGCGCAGCTTTACTGCTGCCAAATTGAAGATCCGCAAAGCCAACATGCACAAGCTGTCCCCATATTTTTCCTTCACGTCCTTTTAAGGCCGGCCTGTCATAATGAATGTTGACCTGGGTTAAGCCGATCTGTTCTGACACCGATGCCTTTTTATTGCCGCCATCCGGAATAGAAGTAAGCTGGGAAAAAACCGGTAAGGATACGATTGCTGCAATGATAATGGTAGAAATTATTTTTTTCATACACTTAGTTTTTAGGTAACCAAGCTATGAAACATAATCGCCAATTTCAGCAAGATTGGTACAGAAGTACGTTGCGATGGATAAACAGTAATGAGCGAGGATATGAGGCGGATCATTGCATGGGGACTGGTAAGCCTTAAATCTCCTTAGAAAGCTAATTTATAACAATAGCCGCGCTGAAAAATATCTTTTATACTTCTAGATTAATTGTTGGAAAACAGTTTTTTTTAATAATCTAAATGTAAGGAACCGAATGTACTTTGTTCTCATAAATTGTTTCCAACAGAACTTTTGCAGCTTTTGCGGAAGATGCAGGATTTTGTCCGGTGATCAGGTTACCATCCTTAATCACATATTCCTCCCAGTTTGTTGTTTTTGAATAATGTGCTCCTTTTTTTATCAATGCATCTTCTAATAAAAAAGGAACTATACTGGTTAGCTTTACCCCGCCTTCTTCTGTATTGGAAAATCCAGTTACCTTCCTATCCTTTAATAGGGGATCACCAGAAGGTGTTTCTACATTTAATAATGCGGCAGGTGAATGACAAACAAATGCGATCGGCTTTCCCTGGTCGTTAAACGCCTGGATGATTGAGATGGAATGCACATCAGCTGAAAGGTCCCATAATGGTCCATGACCACCAGGATAAAACAGGCCATCATAAAATTCTGCCACCATTTCTTTTAATTCATGAGTTTGAGATAATTTGAGTTTCAATGACGTATCATTAAAAAATCTTTGTGTATAACTGGTTTTGGCATTATCCGCTTCACTTCTTGGATCAATCGGGGGTTGGCCACCTTTTGGCGATGACAGCGTGATCTCAACACCTGCGTCCTGGAGCACGTAGTATGGGGCCACAAATTCTTCCAGCCAGAATCCTGTTTTTTCTCCGCTTATTCCCATTTCTCCATGCGAGGTCAATACCATTAATACTTTCATGTTTATCTTATAATTTAAAAGTTGAGCGCAAATAATCCGCCAAAAAACATAGAATTATTTTTAACTACGAGGCAAATGGACGGTTTTCACAAGGTTAATATTAATTATTTTAACCGAATTAACTTGCGCAAAATTTCTTTTATTAACCAAAATCTGCGTATCATTGCACTGGAAACGGTTAGGAAGATTATCCTAAAGTCATATTCCTTCAGCGATTAACCACTTCCATCAGCATAATTTTCAACTACAATTTTACAGAACTCTAAGACGGGATTTTTGAAAAACGCATTTTCTCATATTTTATGTATAACATATCAGAACTGAACGAACTGCTCGTTCCGGAGCTGCTTGATATAGCAGAAGAATTTAGTATCCAGAACTCAAAAATAATGAATAAGCAGGACCTGGTGGATACCATCATGGAAAAACAATCTCTTATGGCAGAAGAAAAGAAATCATCGGATGGCGATAAGCCAAAACGGAAGCGGATCCTAAAAGATTCTGCGGCTCCAGCTACAGTAGCCGTAAAAGAGGAGCCTGTTAAGAAGGAGGCACCACTCAAACACAAAAAGATCGAAGAAAAAAAACCGGTAAAGAAACATAAGCCTGAACTAGATGAAGAGGACGATGAAGAAGAATTACAACCACTAACCGACCAGGATAGCAGCATTCCTCCCGCTATCGCACAAATGCTACAGGAAGAAGATATCCAGCAGCCTGAAGTAATGATGGATGAGCCTGAAAAACCAAAACAATATCAACAGCGCAGGGAACAACCCGCTTTTAATATTGAGTTTGACGGCGTGGTACTTGGCGAAGGAGTTTTGGAAATGATGCCTGATGGATATGGCTTTTTGAGAAGCAGCGATTACAATTATCTTTCTTCACCAGATGATATTTACGTTTCACCTTCCCAGATAAAATTATTCGGATTAAAAACAGGCGACACTGTTTATGGTTCTGTACGCCCACCTAAAGAAGGTGAAAAATATTTTGCTTTATTAAAGGTTGAGACCATAAATGGGAAAAGCCCGGAAGAGGTAAGAGACCGAGTGCCATTTGATTACCTAACACCACTTTTCCCTTTTGAAAAACTGGAGCTTACGACCAGGTCAGATAATTACAGTACACGTATCATGGATCTTTTTACTCCTATCGGTAAGGGACAACGCGGATTGATCGTTGCGCAGCCTAAGACAGGTAAAACGATGTTATTAAAGGAACTTGCAAATGCTATTGCAGAAAATCATCCGGAATGTTACCTGATGGTTGTTCTGGTAGATGAACGGCCCGAAGAGGTTACGGATATGGAACGAAGCGTGAAAGCCGAAGTGATCGCCTCTACTTTTGATGAGCCTGCAGAGAAGCACGTTAAAGTTAGCACGATGGCCTTACAGAAGGCAAAGAGGCTGGTAGAGTGTGGACATGATGTGGTAGTATTATTGGATTCGATCACGCGATTGGCCAGGGCTCACAATACGGTTGCTCCTTCTTCAGGAAAAGTACTTTCCGGTGGTGTGGAAGCAAATGCAATGCAAAAACCCAAGCAGTTTTTCGGTGCTGCACGTAAAATAGAAAATGGCGGATCTCTTACTATTATAGCAACTGCGTTAGTAGATACCGGTAGTAAGATGGATGAGGTGATCTTCGAGGAATTTAAAGGTACCGGTAATATGGAATTACAGCTTGATCGCAAGCTTTCGAATCGCCGTATTTATCCTGCTATTGATATCGTTTCTTCTTCAACTCGTCGGGATGACCTGTTGTTAGACAAAGATACTTTCCAGCGTATGTGGGTATTGCGTAAGCATATGGCCGATATGAATCCTGAAGAAGCATTGAATACCTTATTAAAGAATATGAAGGGGACAAAGGACAATGCCGAGTTTCTCACCTCAATGAATGGATAATGCTAATCTGCTGATGTGCTGATTTGGAAATGTCCGTGGTAGGAAACCGATAATATTTAAACTGCTTTAATAGAGCAGTTTTTTATTTTGAAGAAACAGGTTGCCTTTGATCATGGAAATTGCCTGGCAATTCTTATTTAATAATTTCCAAATTCCCTGTGGCCTATCTTTGCTGTAACCAGCGTCTTAGCGCCTTTGCGGTATAACAAATGTCAATTAATATAATAACTATACAGCAACACCAGGAGCTTTTCCAACAGTATCCGGTACTTGATGTTCGCAGTCCCGGTGAATACACCCATGCACATATACCGGGAGCATACTCGCTTCCTCTATTTAGTGATGATGAAAGAAAGATCATCGGTACAGCTTACAAACAGCAAAGCCGGGAGAAAGCTATAAAGCTTGGACTGGATTTCTTGGGTGTTAAAATGCGCCCCATAATAGAGGAAGTTGAGAAAATTTTTGCTTCAAATTTCAAACCTCAAACCTCAAACACGGTAGTGGTTCATTGCTGGCGTGGTGGAATGCGAAGCTCAGCGGTTGCCTGGCTTTTGAATTTTTATGGCTTTAATGTCCATTTATTGGAAGGAGGTTATAAAGCATTTAGAAATTGGGTTCTTGATCAGTTTAATAATGACTATGATGTGAATATTATTGGTGGGTATACCGGTAGTGGTAAAACCGGGTTGCTGAAATGTTTAAAGGAACAAGGACATGCCATCATAGATCTTGAAAGGATTGCCTGTCACAAAGGTTCGGCATTTGGCGCCATTGGCCAGCCACAACAGCCAAGTTCTGAGATGTTTGAAAACTTACTCGCCACTGAGTTGCATGAGAAACAGGATCGTAATTTTTGGGTAGAGGACGAAAGCCAGCGAATCGGCGTTTTAAATATTCCAAATGGATTTTGGAAAACAATGAGAAGCAAGCCCGTATTTTTTGTGGACATTCCATTTGAAGAAAGGCTGAAACATATTGTAGAAGAATATGGAAAGCTAAAAAAAGAACATTTAATAAATGCCATCGTACGTATTCAAAAAAGGCTCGGACCACTTGAAACGAAAACTGCTATTGGGTATTTATTGGAAGATAAGGTGAGTGATTGTTTCAGGATACTTTTGAATTATTACGACAGATCATATATAAAAGGTCTTCATAACAGGGAACATCTCATAGAGTTATTAAATAAAATACCATGTACGGGCGTTGATAGTATACCTAACACCGAAAAACTGCTCTCATGCATCAAAGTAAAAGTTTAATATTCCTGTTGCTTATTATCATTCTTCCTGTAAGTATACTTGCACAATCAATTTCAAATCATCCCGATATAACGGGCCTTTGGAAAGGAACGATCTATAATGATACCACGCAATTGAAATACAGTTACGAGATCGGCATAAGTGAAGAAAAAGGCAAGCTGACTGGATTTTCCCATACATGGTTCATATTAGATGACAAGCAATATTATGGAGTAAAAAAAGTGAAGGTTAAATTCGCGCCTGATGGCAAGATAATTATTGAAGATGCAGGTTTGATCGCAAATAATTACCCTGTTAGTCCAGCTAAAGGAGTTCGCCAGCTAAATATATTAACGCTTCAAATTGCGGATAGTGCTATGAGCTTGGTCGGACCATTTTCCACAAATCGCACTAAGTTATATAGTCCACTAACAGGAACGATTAGCCTTCAGCGTAAAAATGATTATTGGCAATCCGCACTTGTACCACATCTACAGGAATTAGGATTGGTAAGTGAGCTTTCATTTGTAAAGGCGGATATTCGTGCCACGGAAATAGCCTCAAAAAACTCAACCCCTGTGCCAGGAATAAAGACAGAGGTAGTAAAGGAAGATGAGTCTATTGTCAGGGACATGCCTGAAACAATAAATGAGAAAAAACAAGCAACGCATGGAAAGGCAACAACTGTGAAGCGTCCGGCAATTACTTCTGTTTCCACTCCGGACATAAAAAAAGAAATTGTTGTCAGGGTCGAACCATCATCACCGGCAGCAGATGTACTTGTACGCACAACGGTCCTTCAACAAACAGTAACATTTGCTTCTGATAGCCTTCAGCTTTCACTGTACGATAATGGTGAAATAGATGGGGATACTGTAAGTGTATTAATGAACGGGAAAATTTTAATTGCTAAGGCGGGACTTGGAACAAATGCTGTACGGAAAACAATTTATGTGCCTCAGAATAGTGAAAGTATAGAACTGGTGATGTATGCAGAAAATTTAGGAACGATCGCTCCGAACACAGGACTGCTCGTTTTGCACGATGGCAAAAGTATATACGAGATAAGGTTTAGCGGTGATCTGAAAAAAAATGCATCGATCATTTTAAAGCGAAAAAAAATTAATTAAATGTCCACAGAATTAACAGCACCTGAATTTGTTAAGCTTACCCAGTATTCTCGTGGCGCGGGCTGCGGTTGTAAAATTTCTCCTCAAATTCTGGAACAGATATTAAAGAGTGATGGGCTGTTAGTACCGGACCAAAATCTACTAGTTGGAAATGGAAACAACGATGATGCCGCTGTTTACGACCTGGGCAATGGAACCGCATTGATATCTACAACAGACTTTTTTATGCCGGTTGTTGATGATGCTTTTGATTTTGGAAGGATCGCATCTGCAAATGCTATCAGCGATGTATATGCAATGGGAGGAAAGCCTCTGATGGCAATAGCTATACTGGGCTGGCCTGTAGAAAAACTTCCTGCATCTCTTGCGCAAAAAGTTTTAGAAGGCGCAAGAACTATTTGCGCACAAGCAGGTATTTCCCTCGCCGGAGGTCACAGTATTGATTCAGTGGAACCTATGTTCGGGCTAGCAGTCACAGGAATTCTGCCCTTACAAAACTTAAAGAAAAATGATACTGCTGAAGAAGGTGATTTGATTTTTCTTACAAAGCCTGTAGGAGTAGGAATTTTATCTACCGCACAAAAAAGAGGTATTTTAAAAGCGGAACATCTCTCAGTAATGCTGGATCAAATGACGACATTAAATAAAATAGGGGAAGCGCTGGGAGAGTTTGATTCAGTTTCTGCTATGACGGATGTTACTGGCTTCGGATTATTGGGGCATTTAATAGAAATGGCTGATGGCGGTAATTTGTCGGCAGAATTGTATTACTCACAGATACCTGTAGCCGAAGGTACAAGGGAATATCTTTTGCAACGGGCCATTCCGGATGCAACTTACAGGAACTGGAATAGCTATAGTACCAAAGTTGGGTTTGAAAAAGGAGTGAACGTTATGGAGGCTTTTAACTTACTACCTGATCCGCAAACAAATGGCGGATTGCTATTCAGTGTAAAACCGGCAGGAGTTCCGGAAGTTGTTCATCTTTTATCAAAAGCCGGACTTGGTAATTTTACAAACCCGATCGGAAAATTTATCGACCGGTCAGATAAGATCATCCATGTAAAAGTATAGTATGAATTTTACAGTCGCAGATCTTGTCGGTACGATTGGTGTTACGCTTTTGCTCTCAGCGTTTTTATTAAATCTTCTGAATAAGATAAGCCAGGCAAATTTTATTTATATTTTTTTGAATCTCGTCGGTGCTTCCCTTGCATGCCTTGCATCAGTAATATTAAAATATATTCCTTTTGTCATCCTGGAAGGCACCTGGACACTTGTTTCTCTGGTAGCATTAGTTAATTACTTTATTAAAAACTCAAAATAGTTTATCGATCTTCTCGGCTAGTTTTTTGTCTTTATCAGTAACAATATCACCTGCATCATGAGTGCTAAGCCATATTTCCACGGAGTTATACACGTTTGTCCAAAGCGGATGATGATTCATTTTTTCCGAAGCCAATGCAACCCTTGTCATAAATGCAAAAGCTTCAGAGAAATCTTTGAATTCAAATTTCCTGTATAATTTATTTTCATTTTCCTTCCACATAAATAAAAATTTAATTTCTTATAGGATCAGGTGTTGTTTATTCCTGATCTTTTCATGAGTCATTTCATTAACTAACTGAACACCGGGTAATAATTTTAAAGATTGCTGCAATGTCTTCAATTCCTGGTCTGGCATTTCCTCATCCTTGACCAACCAAAGAAAATCAAGGTGTTTGAATTCCGGCAGTAAGTACTCACCATCATGTTGATTATTGTATAAATAATGGATCATGCAGCAACCCGGAACTTTGAATTCATAGATAGAGAAGAAATAATCACGCTTCTTTTTTCTCAATTGTATCTCCAGGCTATGATTTATGCGAAATTTAAAACCAAGCATTCTATTGATCTGCCACGTGAACTGGTAATCTTTTAATGGAGCTACAATACCTAGCAACCTTGTGCATTCAAAGAATTCCTCAACCAGTGTTTCATTGTCTATCTTTAATTTCATATCCTGATAAAATTAAAAAACAATATCAAAAACGAGCTCCTCTTTTCCACGAAGTACCTTAACTTTTGTAGCATCTCCTTTATTGAATTTATTCAACGCATCCATATATGATTGGACATCACTGAATTTGTGATCTCCTAATTGAATAAGCACATCTCCGGTTTTTATCCCGGCTTTTTCGGCGGGCCTTCCCGCACTCACCCCATCTACATGAACACCGTTGCCGGCAAAGGTATAATCAGGCATTATTCCGAGGCTTACCTTAAAACTATTCTTGCCCATTGAAGCTGTTTCCCGGGTTTTTGTAAAGGGGATCTTACCATCATTATTCGTCTCCTTTATCAGCTCGAATACAAATCGTAAAATCTTTACCTCGCCATTATAATTTATTTTATCGGCATCATCGGTAGGCTTATGGTAATCGCTATGCGTTCCGGTAAAGAAAAATAATACCGGTATATCTTTTCTATAAAAAGAAGTGTGGTCACTAGGGCCCGAACCACTGCTATCAAATTTTATTTTAAAATATTTATTATTTGCATTTAAACGCTGTCCCCATAAAGGAGAGGTTCCAAAACCGCCGATGGAAAGTCCATGCGTGCTGTCGTTAAGTCGCCCCACCATATCCATATTGATCATGTAATTTATACCGGACAAGCTGACGGCAGGATGCTCTGTAAAATATTTTGAACCGTACAATCCTAACTCTTCGCCAGAAAAAGCGATCAATAAATAATTATTTTTCTTGATGCCGGAAGAGGTCAGCAATTTGCCTAATTCTATTAGTGCTGCTGTTCCACTGGCATTGTCATCAGCACCATTGTGGATCATCGGAATATCACCTGCATACAATGAATTATGATCTTCACCATATCCAAGGTGGTCATAGTGCGCTCCAATGACCACGGTCGTGGGGGCATTATTGTTTAGAAAAGCTATCACGTTATGGCCTACACGATTTCGTTCTTCGATCTTTATGTTAAGCTTCAGCGCTTGCATGCTGATCTCATCAGCTAAAAAATTTGCCTTCGCTTCCTTGGAAAGATATATGACGGGGATCGCTGATATTGGCGACCTGTCTTTCTCATCAAATTTAATATTATCAACTATAGAAGAACTATTATACATGACCAAACCCGTTGCGCCTTTTTTCGCAACATCAGCAATTTGTCTGGTAATTGCATCCTGGAGGTCAAAGTGGGGATTATTAATATTCTGGTTGAGCAACTCGTTGAGATCATAGAACCATATCTCTCCCGTTTCTTTTAATGATTGGTATATCTCGCATTGTACCAATCCATTTCCGGAAATTGCAAGTGGAAAATAATCTTTGTTCAGATCCAATGCTTTTCCATTTACTGAAAAATACGTTTCCTCATTTATCTTTTTACCGTCATTTACTTCAAATGGCTGCAAATATCCTTCTGGAGAACATGCTGGTATTCCTGCTTTTTTAAATTCTGCGGTTATATACTCATAAGCTAATTTTTCTCCAGCAGAACCGGTACGCCTGCCTTCCAATCTGTCATCCGCCAGGTAATTGATATGCGTCCTTAAACTGCCAATTATTTTTTTGTCTGCTTTGGAAACTTTCTGCGCAGTAGCACACTGCCCGATAAATAAGCAAATGATCAGAATGTATTTCATCATATTTGAATCATATATACAAAGTTAGCAAACCACGCTTCTTTATTGCTGAAATCCTTTACCTAATTCTTGCTTGTTTCCTAAATCGTAACATGGTTAACATTTCGGTGACCTATTTTTGCACGCTTAACCAGCTGGCTTTATTAATATATTTTGTTAAACAAGATCAACATAGCATTAGTTGGAAATCCTAACAGCGGCAAATCCTCTCTTTTTAATGTGTTGACCGGCCTGAACCAGAAGGTTGGTAATTTCCCGGGAGTAACAGTTGATAAAAAAAGCGGCAAGTGTTTAATTACGGACGGGCTTGAAGCAAACATCATTGATCTTCCGGGGAGCTATAGCCTGTATCCAAAAGGATCCGACGAATGGGTGTCATATAAAGTTTTGTTGCACCAGGATGAAACCGTAAAGCCTGATATGGTCATCCTTATCGCTGATGCGAGTAGCCTCAAAAGAAATTTATTGTTTTGCTCCCAGATCATTGACCTCAAGATCCCGGTGGTTGTTGCACTTACAATGATGGACCTCGCCAAGCGAAAGGGGACACAGATCGATATTCCAGGATTAGAAAGGGAACTCGGCGTTCCTATTGTGGCAATAAATCCCAGGAAGAACAAAGGAATAACCGGGTTAAAAAAGGCAATTCAACTTTCAGCCGAGAACATGGATCATATACCTGCACGCGATTTCATTGATACATTTATGCTGGCTGGAAATGCAATAACCGAAGTAAAGCATTTATTTCCTGATATCAGTAGCTATACGGCGATCCATTACCTGATAAATCATGAACATTTTTCCCTCCCCATCGAAATGCAGGAAGCGGTTGAACAGGTGGAGATAAACAATAAATTCAATCCAACGAGGACACAGGCTGAAGAGATCATGCAACGTTACGGCAGGATAAAGCATATCATGCAGCAAACCGTTGTTGAAACGGATCCGCTACAACAATCGCTTTTTACCGAAAAGCTGGATGATATTCTATTGCATCGTACCTATGGATATCTGGTGCTTTTTGCAGTACTGTTTTTATTGTTTCAAAGTATCTTTTGGATAGCTCAATATCCAATGGATGCGATAGAATGGGGTTTCGGACAACTTTCCGGATGGCTTTCTTCCGTTATGCCGGTAGCCTGGTTCAGTGATCTTTTTATAAATGGTATCGTAGCTGGACTAAGCGGGATCTTACTTTTTATCCCACAGATAATGATACTTTTTGGACTGATCACTTTACTGGAAGATACAGGGTATATGGCGCGGATCAGTTTCTTAACGGATAAGCTTATGCGAAAAGTTGGGCTAAATGGAAAAAGTGTAATGCCAATGATAAGCGGACTTGCATGTGCAGTGCCTGCGATCATGAGCGCCCGCAATATTGAGAACAGAAAGGAGCGGCTACTTACGATAATGATTACCCCTTTAATGAGCTGCAGTGCCAGGCTGCCGGTCTATACTATACTGATCGCGTTGGTGATCCCGTCAAAATTATATTTTGGGTTTTTAAGCCTGCAGGGATTGATAATGATGGCGCTGTACCTACTAGGCACAGTCATGGCATTGGTTGTTGCATGGATCATGAAATGGTTCATCAAATCAATTGAACGAAGCTATTTCATTTTAGAGCTTCCGGTTTACAGAAGCCCCCGATGGAAGAATGTGATGATCACCATGATACAGAAAGCAAAGATCTTTGTTTTTGATGCAGGAAAGGTAATTATGGTTATCAGCTTATTACTGTGGGGCTTAAGTTCCTTTGGTCCAGCTGAAAAAATGAAAGCGGTTTCTGCAAGATATGAGCTGATGAAACAAAAGGAGCCCATAAGATCAGCAGAAATTGAAAAGCTGCGGAAAGCCGAATTACTTCAATCATCATATGCAGGCATACTTGGTAAATCGATCGAGCCTGCGATTACGCCACTTGGATATGACTGGAAGATCGGCATCGCACTCATCACTTCGTTTGCTGCCAGGGAGGTTTTTGTTGGAACAATGGCTACCTTATACAGTGTTGGCGAAGAGCCTGGAAATAATAACAGTACGTTGAGGGAAAAGATGAATGCTGCTGTGAGAGAAAATGGAACCAGGGTTTATACCCTTGCAACAGGTTTGTCGTTGTTGGTATTTTATGTATTGGCAATGCAATGCATGAGTACACTTGCAGTTGTTAAAAGAGAAACAAGAAGCTGGAAATGGCCGTTGATTCAGTTAATATATATGACAGCCCTTGCCTACCTGATGAGCTTTATTATTTTCCAGGCATTCAAATAGAGTTACCAATCAACCGCATAGGTGATATTATTTTTTACTTGGGGATAAATCTTCCGGAAAAGCTCACTTAGTATCTCTTCTTTCCTTGGTGTTCCATAGCCATAGTTATTGATCAGTTGCCAATCCTGTGAGCTAAGCGCCCTGCTGTCGCCAGTGTAAGTAGCTCTTTCTTCTTCCCAACGATAATCATCACGAACATTACGGTAGCTAATATTCTTTCCCGTTACAACATCGGTAATATTTACATCCATATCTGCTCTTGCAGTAAAACTACTGCGTGTAACGTTTACCGTGGCATATACGGTTTGGTAAACAGGGTTACCAGAAGTATCCCTTCCTGTTTCCACCCTTGCGCTGGAATTTCGACGGTAAGTATTTTGAGATGGATAAAAAGGAATATCAATGTTGCGTAAATTTAGATCAACTACCCAATGCGGTTGTATGTTGTCCCTTCTTGCCTGCCAATCAGTATAGAATTTTGCAGGATAACGGTTATTGAGTCCCGAAAGATCTCTAACCAATGTCTGTTGAAAGTATTCATTGCTGAAATTGTAACCGGTGTTTCCCCAGCTACTATTGAAGAAGAAAGAATTATCCTGGACAGGATTAATTATAACGTTTACGATAGCCGATTGATAGGCTTCATCGATCCTGGCCTTAGAATCTTTATAGCCCGGAATAAATTTCTCTGATTTTTTAAATGCACTATATGCTTTTTTTGCGTTGTCCCGGTCGCCTTTTTTTAGGAACGATAAACCATTCGTATAGTATTCTTCTGCAGCAGCTTGAATTGCTTCAAGAATATTGGTATTATAACTTTCTGCATTTACCAGTTTAAAGGCGGCAGAATTATTTACAATCGCGTCATATGCTTCCTGCAGATCCTGGTATTCTTTAATGATCTTATCCCAGCGTGCAGGGTCTTTCTCAGTTCTTAATGTTTTGATTTTAGAAAGACGATTTTGAAGTATGTTGTTATATAAAATTGGCACAGCCTTTTTTGCATCCTCATCTGATGGCGATCTGCTTAATTTCTTTACTGCATCCGATAATGCTTTATCCTCATCGCTTCGCTCCAGGTAGTTTTTGCTTGTTCCACAGGAAAATAAGGTAAAAGAAAGGAGGAAGGCGTATAATAATTTTTTCATGTAATTCATTTATATAAATGACTCAAATGGAATACCATCGTTTAATTTAATAACCAAGTGATTATGTAATAGGTTATATTTTAACAGCTCTTAAGTTAAGCCATTCTATTAGGAGATATATTATTCAGCCGTTCAAAAGAAATTATTACCATTCATCAAATTCGTGAGTTTATAAAAATTATTTCGTAATTAACCTAAATCTGCACGGGTATTGGCTTTGGATGGTATTTTTAAGTAGATGTTACCGCCAGCTACTTTAAAATATATGGTATTATGTGTTGCATAGTACTAAAATACTTCTATATTTGTGTTGTGATGTAGAATTAAGGTCAGATTCAGCTGGTAAGGAAAACCGGAATAACCTAACAGCAATCATTCTTAAAGTCCATCAAAGTATAGCCATGAATTTTTAAAAAAGAAAGCCATGAACATTGATAACACAGCAAGCCAGATGCGCAAAGGAGTTTTGGAATTTTGCATTTTGTCTGTCATTAAACAAGGAGAGGCCTATCCTTCAGACATTATTGATAAAATGAAAGCTGCCAACCTAAATATTTTTGAAGGTACCCTATATCCTTTACTCACCAGGCTGAAGAATGCAGAACTCCTCACCTATCGATGGGTGGAAAGTAACAGTGGTCCGCCACGCAAATACTTTGCGCTTACAGATAAGGGGGCCGAATTTTACAAAGAGCTCGAAGCTACCTGGAATGAACTCGCTAATGCAGTTCAGGCATTGACATCGCCAGGATAGATTTTTAACTTCAACGACCGATTAAAGTATAGCCATGGTTTGGTTGATAACAACTTAACTAAAGAAACAAAATTAAAAGCCTTACAAAAGGCAAAACAATTACAATTATTACGACATGAAACAAGTAATAAATATCAATTTCCAGGGGCGGGTTGTCCCAATAGAAGTTACAGCTTTTGAGATATTGAAGAAGTATACGGAAAGCCTTAATCGCTATTTTGAATTGGAAGAAGGGAAAGACGAGATCATCAATGATATCGAAAGCCGCATCGGTGAACTATTCCAGGAGCGCCTAAAGGAAGGATCCACTTGCATAACTGATGACGATATTAATGCTATCATTAAGAGTATGGGTCGCCCAGAAGATTTCGAAACCGACCAGGCAACTGTAGACGCTGCAAATAACAGAAGGCAAAGTTACCAGGGCCCAATCCCACAATCAGCGCCTTTTCAGTCAGCAGGGGCAAAACGATTATTCAGGGACGAAAACTCAAAAGTGGTTGGTGGAGTATGTAGCGGACTTGCAAATTATTTTGGAATAGACGTGGTAATAGTCCGGATCATTTTTGTAATACTGGGAATATCATTTGGCTTTGGTATCATCTCCTACTTAATATTATGGGTCGCAGTTCCAAGCACAGCAACTACTCAGATCGGTAGCCTTCGTAAGAAATTATACCGGGATGGGGACAATAAGATAATTGCCGGCGTATGCAGCGGAATTGGAAATTACTTTGGCGTGAATGCATGGATCCCAAGAGTGCTTTTCCTGCTTCCCTTTCTTAGTTTTATTACAAGGTGGGATGACTTTGATTTTGTTCGTGTCGGTTTCAGTCCCGGCTCCTTGATCATTTACATCATTCTGTGGCTTGTTATACCGGAAGCTCTGACAACCGCTGAAAAGCTGGAAATGAAAGGCGAAAAGGTAGATATGAACTCGATAAAGAATTCGGTGATGGAAGAAATGAAAGGTGTACAGCAACGTGCTGAAAAGTTTGGAAAAGAAGCAGGAGCAATGGCCCAGGAAAGAGGAAAAACATTTGGTGCAGAAGTTGGTTCCGTCGCAAAACGAGGTGGCCGGTCTCTCGGTGATATCATTGCGCTGCTTTTTAAATTATTCGCTTATTTCATTCTTGGATGTATCGGTTTTGCCGTAGTAATGGCTTTAATCGCGATGGGAATCTTTGCTGTAGGCGTATTCCCTATGAAAGATTTTGTTTTAACGGAAGGATGGCAGAGTGCAATGGCCTGGGGAACCCTGATATTTTTTATTGCGGTGCCAATTATCGGTATCCTTACCTGGCTTATCAGGAGATTGGCAAGGATCAAAAGCAACCGTAAAACAATGCGCTTCACTTTTGCCGGATTGTGGATGGTAGGCTGGATCTGTTTTATTTCTTTGATAGTTTCTGTTGGCCGTGACTTTAGGTCTACTAATAATCCAGAAGAACAGGAAGTTGCTCTATTAAACCCCGGAATAAACAGGTTAGAGATCACTTCAAACTCGCCAGATAAAAAGTTTTACAGGACTCGCTGGTTTAGAATGGAGCCTTTCCAGGGAGTGTATGAAGACACTGCTCTCATCCAGAATGTATCTATTCATATTGTAAAATCACCAACAGATAGTTTTCGTGTCACCATGATAAAAATGGCAAACGGCCGCAACAGGAGATATGCTGATACACTGGCTAACATGATCGAGTTCAATGCAACTCAAATGGACTCTCTCCTGGTTATTGATAAAGGAATTCCTGTAACGCGAAAAGATAAATTCCGCAACCAGCGGATCGTTCTAACCGTTTACGTACCGGTTGGTAAACAAATTCGAGTAGACAGAAGCGTTGGTTGGGGTCAAAACATAAGTTTTGGGTTTAACAGCCGGGATTGGGATATCGATTTTGACGATGTTGAGGAAGGCTGGGATCAAAATGTAGATTATATCATGAAAGCGGATGGGTTATATACTTTAAATGGGGAACCTGCAGATAAATGGAAACATAACCAGGACGATGGTGGTATGAGAATGAATGTGGAAGATGGAGATACCCAAGTCAGAATTGATGAGCATGGATTAAACGTAACGGATGGCCGGGGAGATACGTACAGGTATGACAGATCCAAACCACTTTCAAACGGAGATTCATTGAAAATGGAAATGGATAAACGACAACAACATTTAAAAGATTCCTTGCAGAAGGTAAAAGACACGATTGATAAGCAGCTCCGGAAATTAAATACGGGGATAATAGAATCCGCTTCCCCAACCGCTTATACTTTACCTGCATATAACCCGATGCTATTAATGAATTAAGATGTTTCAATAGTTGAGTTGAAGTTGAAGCAAAAAGGATCCTGCCCTAGTAAGCGGGATCTTTTGTTTTATCAATTTAAAATTTGACCCGGCTTAACTTTGCAAGATGAAAGACAATTTTTCAAAACGACCGGAACTATATGCCCGTTACAGGCCACAATATCCCTCTTCCTTATTTAAATATATATCCGGTATTGTAAATGATAAACAACTTGCGTGGGACTGTGGAACAGGAAATGGTCAGTCAGCAATTGAGTTAAGTCAATATTTCGAAAAGGTTTTTGCAACAGATTTCAGTCAGCAGCAATTGGATCATGCGCACCAGGCAGCAAACATCATGTATGCTTTAGAGCCGGCAGAAAATACCAGCTTGCTACCAAATACAATTGACCTGGTAACCGTTGCCCAGGCTTTACATTGGTTTAATTTTGATGGGTTTTATGCAGAAGTAAGAAGAGTATGTAAACCCGACGCTATACTTGCCGTATGGATGTACGACCTTTTAAAAATAGATCCAAACATCGATAAGCTGATATATCTCTACCATTTCCAGACCTTAGAGAAGTATTGGGACAAAGAACGTAAATACGTAGACGATAAATATAGTTCAATACCATTTCCTTTTTTGGAAATTATACCGCCCCCTTTTAATATAGAGGTATATTGGACCTTTGAGCATCTGGAGGGATATTTGAATACATGGAGCGCCTTGCCGAAATTTATTGCGGCGAATGATTATGATCCGCTGCCTTCTTTAATGAAGCAGATAAAACAATATTGGCCCAACGCTGAAAGTAAAAAGATAATATTTCCATTGCATTTAAGGTTGGGCCGGATGCGTTGATTGACAGTAGTTTTTGAATTACATTTGCCAACTAAAAATATATCATGAAGAATACGCCGTTTACGGAAAAACATATATCACTTGGCGCAAAGATGGCGGAATTTGCAGGATACAATATGCCGATCTCTTATTCAGGGATCAATGAGGAGCATATAACAGTTAGAACTAAGGCTGGAGTGTTTGATGTAAGCCATATGGGGGAATTTATGATCAAAGGGCCTCATGCACTCGAACTCATTCAGCGCATCACGAGTAATGACGCATCAAAGTTAATTGCGGGCAAGGCTCAATATAGCTGTATGCCAAATGAAGCAGCAGGTATAGTAGATGACCTGTTGGTGTATTGCCTGGAAGAAAATAATGTTTATATGCTGGTGGTAAATGCCGGCAATATTGATAAGGATTGGAATTGGATAACAGCACAAAATACCAATCTTGCAGAAATGCAAAACATATCCGATAAGACTTGTTTGTTGGCCATTCAGGGTCCGGAAGCAACAAAGATCCTCCAAACACTTACCGATGTTGATATTCTTAATCTTCAATATTACACGTTTGCAAAGGGGAAATTTGCCGGGGTAGACAACGTTTTAATTAGTGCCACCGGTTATACAGGATCAGGAGGTGTTGAGATCTATTTTGAAGATAAAGATGATAATGCGAATGTTATCTGGGAAGCAATATTTAAAGCAGGTGATGAAAGTGGAATCAAACCGATCGGCCTTGGGGCAAGAGATACGCTGCGGCTTGAAATGGGATATTGCCTTTATGGAAATGATATAGACGATACAACATCACCATTGGAAGCAGGATTAGGCTGGATCACAAAGTTCTCCAAAGATTTTATTTCTAAGGACATCCTGGAAAGTCAAAAGAAGGCAGGCCTGCAGAATAAGCTGATAGGTTTTGAAATGATGGAAAAAGGAATTGGCCGCCATGATTATGAAATCAAAGATTTTGATGGTTCAGCAATCGGTAGAGTAACATCAGGTACACAATCCCCTTCCCTCGGAAAAGCAATTGGAATGGGATATGTCTTCACAAAATATGCGGCAATTGATACGGAAATTTTTATAAAGGTCCGCTCCACGCTTTTAAAAGCAAAGGTTGTAAAGATCCCTTTTGTATAATAGATTTTTTCCCGGAAATAAAAATAAAATTATTCGCATAACCTTATCCGTTAATGATAAATAGCAAGCCAGCATTATTCACATCTCTTTCTCCAGCCTTGTTGAATTTATATGACCTGAGCCAAAGTATCGTGGTCATCATTGATGTACTGCGGGCAACCTCCACAATTGCAACCGCTCTTGAGAATGGGGCGAAAGCAATTATACCTGTTGATAGCGTTGCCGAATGTATACGCCTCGGTAAACAAATAAAAGCAATCACTGCAGGTGAGCGTGACGGAAAGATAGCCGAAGGTCTGCAATATGGGAACTCTCCCTTTGAATATCCAAGAACTTTCATCAGCGGACAAACGCTTGTACTCACAACAACCAACGGCACCCGGTTACTACATATTGCTTTGAATAACGGTGCACACGAGATCATCACTGGCTCTTTTGCAAACCTTGATGCAGTTTGTGAACACCTGGTAATAATGAAGCGGCCGGTTGTTCTTGCATGTGCCGCGTGGAAAGACCGCGTGAATATTGAAGACACGCTGTTTGCAGGAATGGTCATCAATAACATCAGTCAACACTTTAATATTAATTGTGATGCCTCGCAAATAGCATTAGGTCTTTATAAAAGTGCTGAACCTGATCTATATAAATTTATGGAGATCAATAACGCATCTCATTTTGTTCGTCTTTCTTCCTTTGGATTACAGGATGATATTAAATTTTGCCTGACAGAGAACACTGCCAGGTCTCTTCCTTTTTATAAGGATGGAATGCTGATCAATCACCTTATTTAAAAAACAATTTTCCGCAAAATCCGGTGAATCATTTCCATGACTCGTTTATTTTCCTTTACTTTTGCAAATTGCCCTTTTCTGAACAGGCGTATCAAGTCTTCAGCATTGGCCAGCTATTAATCAAATTAAAGCACCCAGGAACTTGGCGTTACCACATATAATTAAGCACATCTATAATAACGGGACGGATGAAGTAATACGCCGTGGCAAAAAGATCAGTTTACTCGGTTTTGTAGAATTGGTTGAGCATGATGAACTTACCGGTGGCATTGTATTCCGTGTTAAAGACGACAGCTACAGCACTTTTTACAAAGTTTATATTCAAAAATATGCCGATGCAAAATTGATCACATTGCGCTGCAGCTGCCCTTATAACATCGGAGACATCTGCAGGCATGAGGTGGCTGCTTTGTTTCGCCTGCAGGACATGGTTGATAAGAACATGCTTGGCAGCACTGCTATACAATATAACCAGCTCCATACAGTTACTAAAATGAAACACATTGATCTTAAAACGATCAAAATGCTTTCCTCCCCTGCGATTTATGAAGAGGCGGAAAATTTGCTTCGTACGGTTAAAGCAAATATATTGAGTGCAGTGGATGAAAGAGTGGAGGCAGAGCTTACCGTGGGCGATCAGACCTTTCCGTTAGTAATTCAGAAGAATGAAGAAAGAAGCTTTGATACATCCTGCATGTGCGGGGAATCAATGCATCCACTTTGCGAGCATAAGACACTTTTATTTCTCCAGTTACTGAATTCCTATGGGCCCAATTATTTTGACAGTATCCGGAATTGGGATAAGGAGAAGAACAAGCTTTTGCAGATGTATGGATATAGCCTCAATGATAACCTGGAAGGAAAATTTGAATTCTCATATAAGGACGGAAAGCCATTTCTAAAATTGCTTGACCCTTCGATCAAAAGAGTGGCATCAACGGGAATAGCGATAAAACAGCCGAGCGCATTTGTGATACCAGATGTACAGGAGCAGGAAATTATTGTGGAAGAAAGTCCTGCAAAAAAACTGGGACTTGTATTTAATTTCAATACAAAGACTTACCCGGCATTCAACGTTGATGCTATCCAGGGAGATCCTGATGAGGATAATAAAAAGTACACCGGGAAAGCAGAGGCACTGGACCTTACGAAATTTGTAAATACAGAACTGTTCAGTGAAGATGATAAGCTGTTATTCCAGCAAGTGCGAAAACTACAAGAGAGCGAAGTAAACAAATATTTGAATCGCAATTCTCCCTTTAGTGGTATCTGGGAAAATATCATCCACAATGATGGTGATGATCTGCCCGAAGAAACCAAATCCCTTATTACCGAATACCTGCATCCTAAGCTCAAAAAATTATTTGAAGAGCAACACGCCAATAATTTTGTTTATTTCCTGGCACGACAAAAAGCCTTTAAAACTGCTAATCTCCAGGAAATAGAACTCAGCAGGGATTTTATCTCTCCTTTATTTAAAGTGCTCGCAGTTGGTGATCATTTCGAAATGGTTTGCATGGTAAAACTGAATGGAGAAACAATTTCATTCAGCAACAATGAATGTGATAGCAGCCTCGTATTCCTATACGATAATATTTTGTACATATGGCAAAACCCTGAAGATGTTCTGCAGGCTGAAAAATTCATTAAGCAGGGAAATATACACCTGAGCAAGAATAACTGGGCTGATAAAATGCAAAAGCTTATTCTTCCTCTTACTAAAGAATACCAGGTAGAATTTGATAAGAGCCTGGTAAAGGAAATTAAAAATATTAGTCCGGAGGTAAAGTTACAGTTGCAGGAAAGAGGTGATTATCTGGTATTTCAACCTGTATTCTCATACAATGGTTTTGATACAAAAGCAACCGGAAATAATAACATCACGATCCCTGACGGCGATAAGATCCTGGTCATACACCGGAATATAGAAGCCGAAGAAGCATTTATAAATAAGCTTGAGGGCCTTCATTCATTGTTCACACGACAGGATGAAAAAGGCAGCCTTGTTTTAAAAGGTGCCGATGTATTGCGCAACAACTGGTTTTTTCTCTTCATTGATGCAATGAAAGACATGAAAGTGCCCGTATATGGTTTCGAGGCATTGAAGAATTTCAGGTTCAACACTGCAAGGCCAAACACACACATTCATGTCAGCAGCGGGCTTGACTGGTTCGACGCAAAAGTGGAGATCGAATTCGGGGAACAACGGGTAGGCATATCCGACATAAAAAGAGCACTTGCCGGAAAGCAATCTTTTGTACAACTTGGAGACGGGACTCTTGGAATTTTGCCTGACGAGTGGCTTAAACGCTATGCGTTATTGTTCAAGGTAGGAGAAGGTAAGACCGATAAACTACGGCTATCCAGGTATCACATGAGTGTGATAGATGAATTGTATGAGAACAGGGATGCAACCGAATTGAGCTTTGCGCTTGATGAAAAATTTGAAAGGTTACGGGAGTTTAAAAATATACCTGAGATACCTGCACCGGAATCATTACAGGGTGTATTGCGTCCTTACCAGGTTTCAGGATATCAATGGCTCAGCTACCTGAATGATGTTGGCTGGGGAGGAATTCTTGCGGATGATATGGGTTTGGGTAAAACGGTCCAGGCACTTACCATGCTTGATTATTATAAATCCATCAACAATGGATTGAAAGCAATTGTTATCTGCCCGACTACCTTGATATATAACTGGCAAAATGAAGTTAAAAAGTTTACGCCCGGACTCACTTATCACATCCATCATGGCAATGCAAGAAGCAGGATGGCGGAAGAACTGCAGGAGCACAATATTATCATTACAACCTACGGCACATTGCGCAGCGATATCCAGCTGTTGCTAAAAATATTCTTTGATTATGTTATCCTCGATGAAAGCCAGGCGATCAAAAATCCATCTTCAAAAGTTACGAAGGCAGCGTCTTTGTTAACAGCAAAGAATCGGCTATGCATGAGCGGTACTCCATTGCAGAATAATACATTTGATATTTTTGCGCAAATGAACTTCCTTAATCCTGGCTTGCTGGGAAGTATGGAATTTTTCAGGAATGAATTTGCCACGCCGATAGATAAGTTTGGAGAACAGGAACAAAAGGATCATTTGCGCAAATTATTATATCCATTCATTCTCAGGCGCACAAAAGAACAGGTGGCGAAGGACCTTCCGGAAAAAACCGAAACTATTCTGTTCTGTGAAATGGATAATGCGCAGCGTAAGATCTATGACGCCTATCGGAACAGTTACCGGGATAAGATACTCGGAACAATCGACCAACAAGGAATTGATAAATCGCAATTAACGATCCTGCAAGGATTGATGAAGCTGCGCCAGATCTGTGATAGCCCTGCAATATTAAATGAGGAAGATAAATATCCGAACCATTCTATCAAGCTTGATGAATTATCCAGGGAAATAGAAGAGAACATCGGAGAACATAAAGCGCTCATCTTTTCCCAGTTTTTGGGAATGCTTGCCCTAATTAAAGCAAAGCTCACAGAACACAACATTCAATTTGAATATTTTGACGGAAGCACCTCACCGATTGACAGGGAAAAGGCAATCCAGAATTTTCAAAACAATGATGATTGCAGGGTATTCCTTATCTCATTAAAAGCCGGTGGAGTTGGATTGAATTTAACGGCAGCCGATTATGTTTATATCGTTGATCCGTGGTGGAACCCGGCAGTGGAACAGCAGGCAATTGACCGTACGCACCGGATCGGCCAGACCAAGAATATTTTTGCTTACCGGATGATCTGTATCGATACTATAGAAGATAAAATTCTGCAACTGCAGGAAAGGAAGAAGACATTGGCAAAAGAACTCATTGCTGATGACAGCAGTTTCGTGAAAGCACTCACCAAAGCCGATGTAGAATACCTTTTTAGCTAAAATTCCCGCACACTTTCGTATATGGGAATTTCATGTGCTAAGGTCAAGCTGGGGCTCTCAAGAACCGATAAAATTTTTCAGGCGCTGAAAATCCCTGTTGTCATCTGAGAAGAACAAGCTGTTCAATGCCTGAGAAACTACTTTCATTACCTGGGAGAGGGTTAAGCTGCTGTGTTGATGTTTTTTCATATAATTGGATTTAGAATAATCAAAAGTACTTCCCAGATGGGTGGTGGTCAAGAGAAAATTTGCTGAATAAAGCTACCCGTATTTTCCACAGGTAACTGCTCATTTCCCTATTGAATGCTTATCATTCTTACGAAGCCGATTGCCTTTTTTGTAGTATTTAATCGGATAAACTTCAGGATTCTGGATAAGCTTGCTGACAAAATTCTTAAGTACTTGCACTACCGGGTGAGTGTGGTTTGGATGCTGGATATTCATTTGGATGGTTTTACCGGTTTATAACGAAAGCAAGTATTACATATTGTGATATTCCCCGAAATTCTCATTTGGCTGATCACTTCCGATGATTAACCTTAATTAACCATAAAGCAAGAGCTGTTAACCTATTCTGTAGGCCAATCAGAATAGGTTCGTATTTCAATTAACAGCTATGAAGAAAATATTTTTACTGGCTGCCATCTTTTTGACTATTACCGGATTGGCTCAAAAAGTTACTGTCACCGGAATAGCTATCGATAGCTTATCAAGACAGCCTATTCCAAATGCAACCATTACACTTTTACTAAATAGTGACTCTTCGCTTGTTTCATTTACGATGGGAAATGACAATGGGAGATTTGAGCTAAAGGATATCCGCTTTGGAGAATACCGGTTACTGATCACGCATATCAACTACTACAACCGCATTACTACTTTTTCAATTAAAGATGGAAATATTGCAGATCTTGGAAATGTGCTCATGCATGACAGAAGTAAAATTTTAAGCGAGGTAACAATATCAAGTGAAGCACCCCCTGTAACGATCATTGATGACACGATACAATATAATGCCGGCTCATTCAGGACGCCCCCCAATGCGAATGTTGAGCAGCTCCTGAAAAAGCTGCCTGGGGTAAAAGTGGAAAAAGATGGAACGATCAAGGCTCAGGGTGAAAAAGTGAACAGGGTGTTGGTTGACGGGAAAGAATTTTTTGGGAATGATCCTAAGGTTGCCATTAGGAATCTTCCGGCTGATGCAATTGATAAGGTCCAGGTCTATGACAGGCAGAGTGAGCAGGCACAACTTACCGGCTTCGATGATGGCAATTATGAAAAGACGATCAACCTTACCTTGAAAAAGGATAAGAAAAAGGGAATGTTTGGTAAGGCGAATGCAGGGGTTGGTAACAATAAACGTTTTGAGGGCAAATTCAATTTGAATTCATTTAAAGGAGCACGGCAAATGTCAGCTATTGCAATGGCTAATAATACCAATGCGGAAGGATTTTCTTTTATGGATATACTTAATTTCAAAGGTGAGCTTGCAAAGATGCAGATGGGTGGTGGGGGCAACATGAATATAAATATTACAGAAGAAGATGCAGCAGCTTTCGGTCTGGGGGGAAGCAATAATCCGGGAATAAGAACGACCTGGGGAAGTGGATTCAATTATAATAATATCCTCGGTAACAAAACTGACCTGCAAAGTAATTTCTTTTATAACAGGTATGATCCAAACATAGAAAGCCATATTCAACGGCAATATTTTTTGCCGGATTCCTCTTATTATTATAGCCAGAATTCGGATAACAATAATATTAATAGCAACCAACGACTTAACCTGAATGTTTTTTACCAGCTGGATTCTATGAACACGATCAGGATCATACCTTCATTAAACTTGCAACAAACCAGCAATAGCTCATTTACAGATTACCAGACGTTAACTGAGAACAGGGGCATTACTAATGAAGGATATAGTAATAGTTTTGCCGACAATAAAGGTTTCACTTTTAGAAACGAACTTATTTATGGAAGAAAATTAAACAGGAAAGGAAGAACATTATCCTTCTCATTGCAGACAAGTATAAATGGAAGCAATGGAAATGGAGACCTGGCGTCAATTAATAGTTTTTACAAGACTGATGGGTCGCTTTTATCAAAGGATACGCTTGATCAGCGAAACATAACTGCGGCCACTCTTACGGGTTATACAGCCAGGGTAGCCTTCACGGAACGTATATTTAAGCGCTCGTTGATAGAACTAAGTATTGCCCGCAGTAAAACAAATAGCACATCTGCAAAAAATACTTTTGATTATAATGTACAGAATGGCAAGCATGACCAGGAAAACACGTTACTGTCAAATAATTTTGAAAATTCCTACGGATATGTGCATGGAGGATTGCGCTTACGGACTCAAAAGAAAAAATATATTTTTTCGGTAGGTGCAGTGTGGCAACAGGCCTACCTCGATGGAAAAGCAATTGCCACTATTAAAGATTCGCTGGTGAGCAAGACCTTTAAGAACCTCTTGCCCAGCGCCAGGATTCAGTATATTATTTCAAAATTCAAAAGGCTTTCCATTAATTACACAGCATCCACCAGGCAGCCGGATATTGCTCAATTACAGCCGGTGCCCGATAACAGTAATTCACTTAATATAAAAGAAGGGAATCCAAATCTCAGACAAGAATACAATCATAATATCCAGGCAAACCTTAACCTTGTGAGTCCTTATAAAAATAAAAACCTGTTCGTGTTTTTCACACTGCAGTCTACAAGAAATAAGATCGTAAATGCGGATTCAATAAATGCATTGGGAATAAAGCGAACAAAGCCTGTGAATGTAAATGGAGTTTACAATATAAATGGGAACATCAATTATAGCATTCCATTGCGCTTTTTAAAAGCAACTATTGAGGTGAGCAGCAATATCAGTTATTACAACGGCACACAATTTATAAACAGTAATTCAAATAATATAAAAGCACTGACAGTTGGGCCTGAAGTAAGACTTGATATCAATCCAACCCCTAAGATAAATCTGTCATTAGGTACAGCCTTAAATTTTAGTAATACAAAATATTCCCTTCGATCATCCGGGGAAACAAAATATATCCGCCAGGAATTCAATGGTTCGGTAGACTGGGAAATGCCAAATCTTTTCTTTCTATCAACAGGTATTACATATATCATCAATAGCCAGCGTGCGCCAGGATATAATGGAAAAATTCCCTTGTGGAATGCAAGCCTAAGTAAGCAGGTTCTTAGATTTAACCGCGGTGAGATCAGGTTAAGTGCTGTTGATCTTTTAAACCGTAACATTGGTATCAACCGCATCAGCAACCAGAATTATATAGAGGATAGCAGGGTGAACACATTAAAGCAATTCTTTTTATTAAGCTTTACTTATAGCCTGAGTAAAACCGGTTTGAACAATGCGGGTGGGGGTGGAATGAGGATCATGAGATAATTTGGAAATGTGCTAATGTGCTAATGTGATAATATGTTTCTGAGCATAATTCAGAATATTACCCAAATACAAATTGACAAGTAAAAAATCCTTTCATTTTTCGAAAGATTCCTTTACTTTAAATTTAATAAAATTGTGGACTAAATATTAAATAACTATATAGCTTAATGCAAAAAAAACCCTTCATCGGAAGGGCTTTTTAATGGCTGTATTTTTATTAATTCATTCTTATCCTTTGGTTACCACTATGATTATTTTGTTGCATTTCATCCATCATTTTATCTCTTTCTTTCCTGAATTCCAGTGGCGAATAGTGTTTCTTGCCGGCGGGTGCTTTGATACTTGCTATATCTGCTTTATCTGAGATCTCAATAGCTTTAAAAACCTGCCTGCCATTGTTTATATCAATTGCTAAGATCAGTCCCGGTAATTGACCCTGGTATTCTGCCGGACCAACTGCAACCGGAATATCGTTTGTGAACCAGGCGGTCACTACAGCAGTATCCTGTACCTCCTTCCGTTCCATCATTCCATTATTTATATTCATGCTCATTCTTGGAGTAATAGTTGTTGTTGTGGCCTTTCTGCACAGATGACCTAAAATGGTCTTTGTATCCTCTGTCACTTTCCATTTTAAGGGCGTAATACTGTCATCAACAATAAATTTTTTGTCAAAGAAAACCCTTAGCTCCGTTCTCTTTAATGCCGGAATGTTAGTGTATAAAATATCGTCTGATCCAGCTACTACCATCCTGATCTGAACACCGCCATTGTCTCCTGCAGGTTCATCTTCAGTTTCTTTCTCCGCTTGTTTCCAAAGCGATTGGTTATTGCCAAACGTAAGTTCAAATTTATCTGTACGAGTCTGGACCTTACTTTGCTCACCAGTATCGTTGTCTGCGATCATCATCCTCATTTGAGCTGTTCTTTCATAGATGATCTTACCCTGTTTTAATTGGGCCTGGCACATAAATACACATATAATACCACTTGCTGAGAACAATATTCTTTTCATAATTTATATTTTCATCAAAGCTATTAAAGTCACAAAGTGATAGAAGTTAAACCTCCTTTCAATAAGGTTAATAAAGGTTAATGGGATCGGCTCACACGACGACAATCAATTAATTTTGTTTTATAAATGAAAAAGCTACCGGTCCAGGCATTCTTAATGACCATTGCCATTATTGGAGTAACCGGCTTCCAGTTATTCTGGCTGAAACAAACATATACCCAGGAAAAAAAGAGCCTTACTATCAGAACCAATCTTGCATTCAGGGATGCGATTCAACAGTTGCAGGTTTCAAAACTGAAGCTGGACAGTATCCCTGGCGATACCTCCGGAAAAAAGCTAAAGATATTTACAAGTGGTAAGATGGACGAGGAATTTAATGTTGAATTAAATGAAAAGAAAGGTGTGGTATCCACCATAAATATTATCCGTCAAAGGGTGAATGATTCATTCGAGAGTAATGGGCTTCGGAAAGGGATCCTGATAACAAAAAATCACCGTTATTTGAATAGTGACCCAGTGGATGAAAGCAGGATCGATCCTCAAAGTCCACCCAATAAGATTATTCGCCTTTTATATGGCGTAGATTCGGTGCAGGAACCGATAAAGGTAACAGAAGTCACTCTTGCTTTAAAGAAAAAACTAGAGCATCAACAGGTAGATATCCCATTCACCATAACTAAACTCGAAAGTAGATATGAGCCAAATGAACAAAATTTAAATGAGATCTCAGTGGGTTTTGCACGTCCTGCTACCTATAGGTTAACAGTGGGTAATACCATACCATTTTTATTGAAACGAATTACGCTGCCGATCGTTTTTTCGTTCTTGCTTTTATTCATTACAGTATTCTCATTCATTTTGTTGTATAGAAACTTACTAAAACAGCGCCGACTCACGGAAATTAAAAATGACTTCATCGGAAATATTACACATGAATTGAAAACGCCGATCTCCACAGTTAGTGTTGCCATTGAAGCAATGAAAAACTTCAACGCATTGAATGATCCCATACGAGCCCAGGAATACCTGGACATTTCATCTAATGAACTGCAGCGTCTTTCTTTATTGGTAGATAAAGTTCTGAGCTTTTCAAAATATCAAAGGAATGAGATCGACATTAAAAAAGAGAAATTTGACCTGCTTCAATTGATCAAAGATGTGCTTGAATCTTTGAAGCCGCAATTTGTGAAACAACATGCAGTGATCACTGTACAACCAATGGGTTCCAACTTTATAATAGAAGCAGATCCCCGGCACATGAGCAGTGTTGTTTATAACCTATTGGATAATGCTTTAAAATATAGCGACAATGATCCAAAGATAACTATCGACCTGGTTGATCGATCAAAATACCTGGAACTGCGCATAACCGACAAGGGGATAGGAATTCCGGAGGAGTATAAACAAAAAATATTTGGACAATTTTTCCGGGTTCCTCATGGCGATAAGCACAACATCAAAGGTTACGGGCTTGGTCTGAGTTATGTGAATCACATTGTAAAAAGCCACCACGGATTTATTGAGGTTGAAAGCGAATTGGGTAAAGGCAGCACCTTCATCGTTAAATTACCATTCCGGGAGGCACCGGTGATATATTATGACAAGGGCCGGACCATCAAAAAAGATTTTAAGCTATGAGCATAAAAGTTTTATACGCAGAGGATGAATTGTTCCTGGGGAAGATCGTAAAGGAAAGCCTTGAAAGCCGCGGCTATGAAGTAAAGATGGAATCAGATGGCAATAAAGTGCTATCTCACTTTTCCGGGTTCCAGCCAGCGGTTTGCATATTAGATATCATGCTTCCAAACAAGGATGGGTTCGCCATCGCTGAAGATATCAGGAATTTAAATAAACAGGTTCCAATCATTTTTCTTACAGCAAAGTCACAAACCGAAGACCTTGTAAAAGGCTTTAGAGCTGGTGGTAATGACTATATACGCAAGCCCTTCAGCATGGAAGAACTTATCGTACGGATCGAGAATGTTTTAAAGACCAGATCAATTGGGTTTACTGATCAGGCAGAAGTAATTATAGGCGCATTTAATTTTCAAACCAACCACCAGTTGCTTAAATATAACGGGGAAGAAAAAAAATTATCGTTCAGAGAAACAGAGCTGTTGAAGATACTGTACTTAAACCGGGATAAAATAATTGACCGCCGTGAGATACTGAACCTTCTTTGGGGAAATGACAATTTTTTTAATTCCCGCAATCTTGATGTATACATTACGAAGCTTAGAAGTTATTTAAAGAAGGATAGCAGTTTGCAGATCATAACTGTTAAAGGGGTTGGCTACCGGTTTGTAGTGGAATAACTAATGTGGGAATGTGCTAATGTGAACTTTTTAAAATAAGGAGCTTTCATTACTTGTTCAAAATCAATTCTTCCTTTTTTAGTTGGCTATCTAATACAAAAGTTCCGAAGGGTAACAGTGAAGCAAGGATAGCTTTTCCAAACCACAAAAGATTTTTATGAAGCTTATTTTTAAAAACGAATGCCATCAATATAAAACCAATAAATAAAAATCCGTGTATATAGCCAGTGATCTTTACAGCTAACGGCATATCCATAAAATATTTTAATGGCATTGCAATACAAAGTAAAACAAGAAAAGAGATCCCTTCTGATATGGCTATAATTCTAAAAGCATGCAGTAAATTTTTTCCACTCATAATTCATGAAGATACTTAGGTTTTTACCACTGGGTTAAAATGGAAGTATTCAGAAAGTGGCACCGTGTTTTATAACTCAGTGAATAAACGCTGTGTTATTCTGTGGAAAAAAAAGACAGGGAAATCAATTAATAATCAATTACCTGTTCTTCCATCACAGGCAATTCTCTCCAATCATATTGCTGGTTGCGAAGCTGGGGTTCAAAACCAGCATCCCGGATTGCTTCCTGGATCGTAATGCTCGTAAAACGGTGAGGGGCACCTGCTGCACTCACAACATTCTCTTCTATCATGATACTACCAAAATCATTTGCGCCCCCGCGAAGGCAAAGTTGTGCAACTTCTTTACCTACTGTCAGCCAGCTGGCCTGGATATTTTTAATGTTTGGTAACATGATCCGGCTCATGGCGA
>JBDSDG010000070.1:0-13033 GCA_039920685.1 Ferruginibacter sp. | reverse complement strand
ATTAATGGAAATTATATACCCGTTGGCTGGAGCGTAAGGTCATTTGATACGGTGATCAGGGATGAACAAAAGTTATTAATAAAGATCGTTCGCGCCTTGAAGCCGGGTGCCGTTTTTCTTTTTCACGACACCAGCTTATCTACTTTAAATATCCTTCCGCAGTTCATCAAAGAAGTTAAAAATCAAGGGTACAACATAGTACCGTTAGATAAATTGCTACATTTGACTCCCTATGCATAAAATAGTTTTGATCATATCGGTTTTAATGGCTGTATTTTCTGCGGATGCCCAATATCCTGGGTTTACAGCACTCACAGACGCTTCAAATTTTAAAACAGAATTCGCTGCGGCCTCTCAAAAAACGGCGGCTATAAAAAGCGACTTTACACAAGAGAAGAATTTAAGCATGCTTTCAGAAAAAATAATTTCCAATGGGAAATTCTGGTTTAAAAAGGAAAGCCAGGTAAGAATGGAATATATCCACCCTTTTCAATACCTCATGATCATTAACAAAGACAAGGTGTATGTAAAGGACGGTCAAAAGGAAAATAAAATATCGACCCGTTCAAATAAGATGTTTCAGCAGGTAAATAAAATAATGATCGATTGCATGCAGGGAACAACACTCAACAACCCGGATTTAACAACCAGGCTTTTTGAAAATAAAAGTTCAGCATTGATCGAGCTTACCCCGGTTGGAAAAGCATTAAAAGAAATGTTTAAGAACATCAATGTCGTTGTTGATAAAAAAGATTATTCTGTTATCAGCATACAAATGCAGGAACTTTCCGGCGACAATACCATCATTCGCTTTACAAACAAAGAATTGAATGCAGTTATTCCGGATTCTCTTTTTATTATTAAGTAGTTGGCTGTATTTTGCCAGCTGCTCTCCATCCTGGAAGCAGATGCAGCCAGCATCCGCAGATATCAATACACTCGATAAATTCAAACCTGATCTTTCTCTTGCATTGTATAATACAAAAGTTGATGTGGTTGGAAATCATTTGAGTGGTTTATTGCTGATCAAAAGTTTGACTGATCATTCCACAAGGCTGGTATTCTCAAATGAAATGGGTTATACATACTTCGATTTCGAATTTGACAGTTCAGGAAATTTCAAAGTTCATTCCATCATAAAACAAATGGATAAAAGATCCGTATTAAAAACATTGCGAAAAGACCTGGAGTTAGTACTTATGAATACTTTAGATAAGTCCGGAGTTTCGATCCGGAGCTCAGATAATTTTGTTTATTTTATCTTTCCTCGATCAAAAGGCTTTAATTATTATATCACAGACAGCACTGGTAACCAGCTTTTGCGCATGGAAAGAGCATCCAATAAAAAAACAGTTGTTGAGGCTATCATGAAGAATTATGTGAATGGGGTGCCTGATACCATTGGCATAACCCATAAAAACTTTGATTTCACCATCGGATTAAAACGAATAGAGAGATAATGCTGTTAAATGATTTTTTCAATATCACAGAACTTACTAACGATGGCACAAATGTAAATGCCGAGCTTACATTAAATGTCTTTCATCCGATATTTACCGGCCACTTCCCTGGTCAACCTGTTGTTCCGGGCGTCTGTATGATGCAAATGGTGAAAGAACTGGTGGAATCTGTAACGGGAAAAATTACTGATCTGTCAATTGCTCATGAGATGAAATTCCTGGTTATAATTGATCCAAATAAAAATAATAGGGTAAATGCTGTTCTAAAATATACAGTTGATGGTAACAAGGTGAATGTAGTTGCTTCACTTCAAAACGAGCAAACGATTCATTTCAAATTTAAAGGACAGTTTGATTTTCAGTAACGATATTTAGTTTATTGACCTTTTCATGCTCCTCTTCTTTTTCAGGAATGAAATAATTGATCAGGTCGAGTGCGGGGCCGGTCATAAAGGTCGTAACCAGCGCCATCAATACCATCATTGCAAAAATTTGTGGAGAAAGGATCCCAAGATCGTAGCCAATATTTAATACGATCAGCTGCATTAGTCCTCTCGTATTCATCAATACACCGATGGAAAGACTATCCTTCCAGCTTTGTCCTACCATCTTTGCCGCAATAGCGCTTCCACCAAATTTCCCTGCTACGGCAACCAGGATGATCCATCCAAAGGTTGCCCACAAATAACCTTCATTCAGTAGGCCGATCTGTGTCCTTAATCCTGTTATTACGAAGAATAATGGCAGCAATAAAATAATGCTTACATCTTCTATCTTTTCAATAACGATCTGTCGAAAGCTCATACTTGCTGGCATGATCACGCCGGCGATAAAAGCGCCAAATAACGCATGGATGCCAATGATGGATGATAAATAGGAGGATACTATTAATATCATAAAGATCAAAGCAATGATCGGTGGCTGCATTTTCTTCCTGCTCGTATAAACGTGTCCTAATTTATCTAACAACGGCCTTACAACTTTCAGCATTATCAAAACGAAAACGATCGATAACCCGATCGTATATGATGCACTTAATGAAGATCCTGATTTTACCAAAGCTATTACGGCGGCCAATAAACACCATGCAGTGAAGTCATCTGCTGCGGCACAGGTAAGCGCCAATGCTCCTAACTTGGACCTGGTGAGCCCCTTCTCCTGGAGTATCCGGGCTAATACCGGAAATGCAGTAATACTCATTGCGATCCCCATAAATAAAGAGAATGATAAAAATGAAATGCCACCGGGTGCATATTGATTATATAAAAAATAAGCCAGCCCCATTCCCAGAGTGTAAGGAACGATGATACTCGCATGACTGATAATAACGGCGCCGTATGCCTGCTTTCCAATGGCCTTGAGATCAAGCTCCATTCCAATTATGAACATAAACAGTATAAGCCCGATCTGGCTGATGAACTGCAGAGCCACCAATGATGCGGCAGGAAACAAGAATTGGGTGACACCCGGAAATAAAGATCCTACAATAGAAGGCCCTAAAACAATACCAGCGACGATCTCACCTATAACAGCCGGTTGGCCGATCTTTTTGAATAGAAACCCAAATAGCCTGGCAAAGCCAATGATCACAATTATTTGTAATAGTAAAACTGACAAAGGCTCCGCCATGTTGTGATTAAAAGAATCTGTGAAGAATTGAAAGCTATTCTTTTGCGCAGCCGGAGCAGCTTCCACCACTTTTACCTTTACCAATGGAGTTTGCAGAAGGTTTCCTTTCTCAAGTATCCAGTAAATAACAGAGCCAAGCCCGGCGACGATGGTTACATAAAAAAGAGAACTCCACTTTTTACTCATATCAATAAATTGATCTTTGTCATGCTTATTTCAGCAATTACAAAGAAAAGGATGTTTTTTCAAGTGCAAATAGGCAGGTCATTTTTTCTTTATTGGCTATTTATTAAATCAATAGATAATTTGATTTTTGAATGCAGTATTAAGATACTTTTGTAAGTATTCATTTGCTGTTTTACAATATGTAAAAAGGTGAAACTTCGATTGAACTAATGTTCAATAATTTTAAGCTATTATGAAAAAATTATCCCTGTTTTTCCTGCTGTTTTTATTAGGCACTATGGTCAACGGCCAGTTTGTCCAAATTGCTGAAGGGCCTGTATTTGCTGAACCAGGACCTGGTTATGCCAAGATCCTGCAAATGAAAAACAATAATACCATCTTCTTTTATTTCAATTTATCGGGAGGATTGAATGTACAGGTATATGATGCAGAATATAAAGCAAGGACGGAGGCCATGATCGAGCCATCTTACGGAATAATTCATGGGTTTAACATTGAAGGAATTTTTGAGATCAATGGGGATGCTGTTGTTTTAATTAGCAATGCTTCGGAAACTTCGAATATTTTATACAGGTTAATATTAAATGGTAAGACCGGGGAATTAAAGGAAGAAAAGCAAATAGCCAGTTTGAAAAAGCCGGCAGCCAAAAAAGAAGCAATTACGGGTTTAAGACCGGTATTTCATGTTTCCAAATATTCTGAAGGTGAAATGTATGCAGTTTCAACAATCAATGATTATATATCAGATACGAGTAGACGTGTTGAACTGGTCCTTTACGGCAATGACAATAAGGAGATAAAGCGCGCTCATTATTCTGGGCCACAAAAATATAAATACCTGCAGTATGTAGATATGACTGTGATCAACCCGGATCGGGTAGTCGCATTTATCTATGGCTACAATATAGAAGATAATGAAAAGGAAGGAGAATTGATCCTTGCCGCAATTGATAAAGGACCTGTTGCGCTTGGCTTCACTGAATTGCCGAGTTTTTCAAATGACCTGGTGATCGATAAAGGGATCACACGATACGATCCATTCTCCCAACGGATAATAATGTTGATAACCGCAAATGTAAAAAGTGATTCAGGTATGATCAACAGTTTCCTCGTAACCATTGATCCCGTTACAAAGAACCTGGTTGAAAGCAATCCTATCGATGCAGGAGATAGGATAAATAAGAAATTCGGAGAAATGTATAAAAGGATATATAAAGGGATCCCTCAGAATTTATTTATTAAGGATAACGGGGGCTATACAATTATATACGAGGAAATAGAAGCAGGAAAACAAAAAGATACAATCAGCCATGTTTCAGTACGTAACATTGCTGTTGTCGATTATGATATTGAGAGGCAGGTCACCTCAGGTTTTCTTATCCCTATAGACCAGGATATTACCAGCGCAACAGAAACTGCATTTGACCATTCACGCAGGCAATTTGCTGGTCAGCGTTTTGACGGACAGCATTTTTTACAGGGTAATCAATATAAATCAAGTTTATATATCAGTGATGGACATACCACCTTTGTGTTATTTAATGATACACAAGCAAATGTGACAGCACAATCTGATGGTAAAGGATCACAGCTTAAAGATGTTTATAATGCTGATGCGTTTTGTTATAAACTTTCAGGAAAGGACATTGTCCCAAAAGCAGGATATGTTTTTGGAAAGCCTGTGAATAAAGAGGAACATACGCCAGGCCTATTTAGTGTTTATGATTATGATAGATCCAACAATTTACTTATCACTTGCAGAGTGGAAAAATTGGGTTCTTATCCAGGAATAAAATTAGTTTGGCTGCAACCAAATTAATATACAGCCGTATCTTTTTATGAAGTTTCAAGGCAACTGAATAGTGCATAATTAAAAATATTATCTTCGAAACAAGGATTATTTATGAGGGAGTTTGACAGTATTATTATTGGTTCCGGGGCGGGGGGCCTTGCAGCAGCGCTTTGTTTGGCAAGAGCCGGGCAAAAGGTTGCTGTTATTGAGCAGCATTATGTTCCCGGCGGATGGTGTCATAGCTTTTATATTGATGGCCACCGGTTCAGTCCTGGCGTGCATTATATCGGCCTAATGGAAAAAGGGGAATCCACTGCAAATTTGTATGAAGGTCTTGGGATCGCAAATGAACTTGTATTTTTTAGAATGAATCCTGACGGATACGAGCACTGCTGGATCGGAGAGGAACGTATCGATATGCCTGGTAAGGCAGATCGCTTATATGAATCACTTGCAAAAAGATTTCCAGCGGAAAAAAAAGGATTAAAAAAATACCTTGAGCTAATAAAAAAAGTTTCTAATGAAATTCAACTGATCCCAAAGATGAACGGCTTTTGGGATAACATCACCATTCCTTACCGGACACGCCATTTGGGAAAATACGGGTTGTTTAGTTTAAAAAGGGTTTTAAGCTGGCATGTCAAAGACCCGCTATTACAAAAGGTTCTCAATATTCAATGTGGTGATCATGGCCTCCCGCCTTCGCAAGCCAGTTTTCCATTGCATTGTGCATTGATGGATCATTATCTACAGGGAGGCTTTTATCCAATGGGCGGTGGCGCCGCTATAGTGAAAGCAATGACTAAGGCAATTAAAAAACACGGTGGCGAGATACATACAGGGGTTGGAGTAAAAAGAATATTACTTGATAAAGCTCCCGGGGACAAAAAATTTAATGCAACAGGTGTTGAACTACATAATGGCGAGATCATAAATGCCCAAAGGATCATATCCAATACAGATCCTTCCAATACTTTTAAAATGGTGGGGGCAGAAAACCTTAGCGAGAAATTGCTGGCAAAGCTTGCCAAGACACGCTATTCTGTTACCTCACTGATGTTCTTTATAACTGTGGATATGGATCTCAGGCAGGCGGGGCTTGATTCCGGCAATATCTGGTTCATGCCTGATCGTGACATAGATGATCTTTATCACGAGCTGAAAACCGTTGATCTCCTTGAAAAGGATGAATATGTGACCTTGTTCATCAGTTGTTCCTCCATCAAGGATCCTACTGGTTATAACGGGAAGGAACATACGCTAGAAGTTGTTACATTCATTGATTATGATAAGTATAGAGCGATTTTACCGGAAGGAGAAAATTATGCTGCAGAATATAAAAAACTGAAAAACCGGCTATGTGAGAAAATGCTTACCAGCCTGGAGAAAGTGGTGCCAGGCGTTCGTGAGCATATCGTTCAGTTAGACCTCGGCACGCCAAGCACAAATGAATTTTATATCAATTCAACCCGTGGAAATGTTTATGGTACCGAAAAAGGTTTTTTTCAAACAGGGCCTTTTTCCTTTACAGCTAAAACCGAGGTGAAAAACTTATATATGTGCGGCGCCAGTATCATGGCACATGGTGTTGCGGGCTCAGCTTATTCGGGTGTAAAATGTGCAGCGGAGATACTCAATTGCAGGGAGGAAGATCTGCTTAAGCCGGATCCTTCGCAGGAGGTTCGGATCTATGAGGCAGAGGATAGTAAGGACTGGCCAGGCTGGCTCCAACAAAAAGTATCTGATAAAAGAAGAAGAATGAGCGCCCGAATTTCATAATGATCATTGCATAATGCATAAAAGCCTGTTCCATTGATGAAAATTTTATTTCCTTTTTTTATTTCCTTTCTTACTTTAAACGGCGGTTTTTGTCAACCGTTATTTATTCCCGCATCCGATGCAAGTGTAATTAATGAAATTCCTATAATGGACGACACAACGAATTCGAATCCATATGCATTGATTGCCGGTGGAAGTAAAGGGATCGGTTACGGCATTGCAGAAGCTCTTGCCAAAAGACATTTCAACTTGATATTGATCGCAAGGCATGTTGACAGCCTTGTTTCAGCGAAAACAAAATTAGAATCAACTTATAATATTCATGTTGATATCCTTCAGCATGATCTGAGCCAGCGGGAGGCCGCAACCGAGATCGTTAAATGGTGCACAGATAAAAATATTCATTTAACCATGCTTTGTAATGTCGCGGGTTTCGGGGGTACCAAGGATTTTCTTACATTATCATTGGATTCTCTGCACTATATGGTCAATTTAAATATAGAATCCTGCATGGCGCTAAGTCTAGGATTAATTCCGTTGCTTGAAAAAAATGCGCCATCCTATATTTTAAACGTTGCCAGCATGGCTGGGTTTGCACCAATACCCGCAAAAAATATGTATTCTGCCACAAAATCTGCTGTTGTATTTTTTAGCTATTCCTTGCGTTACCAGCTAAAGGAAAAAAATATTAGCGTAAGTGTTCTTTGTCCTGGCCCGGTGTATACAAAACCGGAGATCATTGAAGAGACCAAAAAGAAACTTGGATTTCTCGGTAAGCTCATGGCAATGAAGCCTGGAAGGGTAGGAGAAATTGCTGTTCGGAAAACTATAAATGAAAAACTTGTTATCATTCCCGGTACCGTTAATAAGATCATTTCCTGGGTTATCAGGTTTTTACCACGGCGATGGGTAGTTGCGGTTTATGGAAAATTGGGAGGGTGAAAGAAGTTGAAGAGTTGAAAGGTTGAAAAAGTTGAAAGGTTGAAAAGTTGAAGGGTTGAAAGGTCGAAACGTTTTGTTGCATTGTTTAAACACCTTACGTAAAGTTTTTCTTGTAGCTTACAGCTTACAGCTTGCCGCCTCACCTACCAAAATAAAACTATGCTGGATCCCTTTATATGTGTTGTATATAAGTAAGTTTTTAATAGTTTTTGTTTTTCCTGGTTTTTTGATCATATGCCCTGGCAATGACTGGCTGCCTAATATTTCACAAGCAAGCCAAAGGGCCATTCCTGTTGCTGTGGGATATTCACCGCACATGTGTTTAAATCTTGCGATAGCTGCATCGGGAAGCAAAGATTCACAATTGGAATAATATTTATCCAGCCTGCCATCACCATTCTCCCCGGAAACCAAAAGATCAATACTTTGGCCCGGAGGTAAATGTTTAGTAATAAAGCTACTGAGCTTTTCTTTTACCAAAACTTCATCTGCTGAATGAAGCGTATCAATTGCAAGAACGGAAGCAATGGAGTTAGTTTGATTTCCGCTGACCAAAAACATTGTTGCTGCTTCTCCTGCAATGCTGCCTGGAGTATTCGTCTTATACAATTCTGTTGAAGTAATTTTCCTGTCTTTATACCAACCGCCCTTCTCCTCGAAATAATAATTGTATGTTGAGATATCATCTACTCCTCCAAGTAAAAAGCTTTTTGCAGGATCATCATTGATCATCATATCAGCATCGATCATTGCAAACTCAAATGCAAGTCCAAGATGCAGGTGACTAACATTATATCCAAGATTTTTTGTCAGCAGGCCGATCTGGGCCGCAACTGCGTTCGGTGTACTTTGAACAAAATTGATCGGGGTAAGCATTCCCTCATCATATTCTTTTACCTGGTTCAGGAATTTCACACAATCTTCCTTTCCGCCATTTGCGGTTCCAATGATTATTCCATCAGGCCGGTTATCTTGTAGTAATGGCATCGCAGCACCAACACCCATTCGAACTGATTTACCCATTCTCCTTAAAATGCCGGGAGGAATTTGATCATAAGCAGGCTCGATAGCCATGTATCGCCTGTCTGCAGGCTCTTTGATATTGTCAATATTTATTTCCTGGAAAGTTTCCTGTGGAGAAATGCATGAAGATCGATGGATGTAAAACATATTTTCAGGCTTTGGAGAAGATCAATGATGAACAATTGCCTCCAAATCCAAAGGAATTCGACATGATGTGGCTGAGTTTTTTTCTTGTGTAATTTGCAACAGGAATTAATCCTGTTCCCGGTATCGGCTGTTTAAAATTAATTGCCGGATACAGTTCCTGTTCAGCCAGGTTCAGAATACAATATACTGCTTCGATAGCACCTGCAGCGCCGAGGGTATGCCCGATGTTAGCTTTGGTAGAGGCAAACAATGGTGGTTCCCCAAACAGGCGAAGCATGGCAACACTTTCTACATGATCGTTGTTCTCCGTTGCTGTACCGTGCGCATTAATGAAATCAATATCACGCGGCTCAAGCGCAGCAGACTCTAGTGCATCCCGCATAACCTTATAAGGCCCATTGCCTTCATCAGAAAGTGAAGACGCATGAAATGCATCGTTTGCATTTGAGTATCCACTGAGTGAAGCATATATTTTTTTCCCAACAGCATCTGATTCTTTTTCCAGGATCAAAAATGCAGCGCCTTCGCCAAGGTTCAGGCCATTTCTATCCACATCGAAAGGTGTGCAAATATCAGAAGATAGAATATGCAGTGCATTGAAACCGTTGATGGTAAATTTTGCAAGGCTGTCAACCCCACCAACAATTGCACGCTTAGTTCTGCCAGATCTTATAAGCCGGGCGCCATACATGATCGCATTTGCTGAGGACGAACATGCAGTATTGATAGTATTTACCTGGCCATTCATCGAAAACCGTTTCTGCAAATACATATTAATGGAGCCATAATCGTACGAAGCGATATACTCGGAGCCTGGAGTTTCTTTTTTAGAATCCTCGTACATCTCATCCGTAAGGCACATTCCGCCAACAGTGTTTGCGCCGATGAGTGCTGTATCAGTTGAAGAAATTTGTTCGCTTGTTAAATTACTGTCCGCTAATGCCTCTTGCAATGCATGCAACGATAATAATGCAGTGCGTGTAACGCCTGGCTCGTGCGCATCCAGTTTACTCTTCAAAGCTTCGGTGCTGATCTTTATTTCCGCGACGGGAACCGTGTTGGAGAATTTAGAACTAAACATTTCTAGCTTTCCCATACCGCATTTACCCTGTATAAGCGCTGCACGGTTTTCCTGAACGCTGTTGCCTATAGCACTGATAACTCCCATTCCTGTAACAACGATCCTATTCAAAAAAAATGTTTTATTTTGTTCGGTGTTTTTCTATATAAGAGGCTATCGTATTAATATCAACCAATACTTTACGGCCTTCCTTTGGATCTTCAATTACGATTCCATATTCGCGGTTCAGCAATACGATCAATTCAATGGAATCTATAGAATCTAAACCAAGCCCTTCACCAAATAATGGCTCATCGTCTTTAATATCTTCCGGTTTTACGGACAGCAGGTTTAGAAATTCAACGATCTGTTTCTTTAACTGTTGCTTTAACTGTACTGTCTCCATAAAAAATTAAATTCAAACCAGGTTCTTTCGCTTCAACCCGACCCATGCAATTAACTGAATAAATATAGTAATACCCAATAAAGGTAAAATATTTAATAAAATATCCTTCAAGGTTCCTGCCTCAAGGAATAAACCATAGTAGGCTTCCAATCCCCAATGCAATGGAGATAATTTTATAATGTGTTGAAAAGAACCAGGCATTGCAAAACTTGGGACTAACAAGCCGCCTATTGCCGCAAGTAAAATGATCGATACAGCACCGATGCCATTTGCCTGTTCCTGTGTTTGTGCAAAAACACCAATACATATAGCAAAGCTTACCGCACACCATCCGCAGATGAAAGAGACAATGAACAATCCTAGTATATCTGAAGGAAGATTCAGTCTCGGTAAACCCAGCGATGGAAATAAATAAATACCTATAGCAAAGATCACTGCTGCCTGTAATAATGTTACCAGCAAATAAGTTATCTGTTTAGAGACCAATGCCAGCATGTAATTTGTTGGTAAAGTTTTTAAACGGACAAAACTCCCGCTTTGCTTTTCCCTTACCACGCTGCTTCCCAATGATATCACCACGAAGAACATTGCAAATATCGTCCATGCGGGAATGTTATGTTGTGTCGCATTTGGGATCGTTCTGCTACCATCTCTGGATACAGGGATCTCTTCAATCCCGATCTCATTATGGATGATCTCATTCTCCAAGGTATCAGGCAATTCTTTTTCGTTGATATCAAAGTAAAGGCTTTTTAAAACCTGCTTTGTTTGTACGATCTGTAAACAACTTCGCAACGCTCCCTGTACAGCTTGCCTGAACGAAACCTGCAATACCGGGTGGTATAAAAGTCTAATTGGTTGGAGGCTAACGGTAGTCGTTTTTATGACGGTCTCAAGCCCGAAATTATTTAGCGCCTTGGATGCAGTAGCCTTTGCCTTTGATTCTAATTTTGATGAAAAATCCTCCGGAATAATGATTGCGATCAATGCATCTTTTTTATGCATCCTGTCAGCAATCGCTTTTTCCGTTTCTAGCGCACTGGTTTTTTTCACCTCGAACATCCCTGCTTTTTCAATGGCGCTAACCAACTGCCTGCCAGGATCCCCGCTGTCCCTGTTACATAGCAGAACCGGAACTTTATTTTTATTTACCAGTTCAAATGTGCTGTTCTGCGTTGCCGTTATTACGATCGCAAGTACGATGGGCATGGCAAACATGAAAATAAGGCCTATCCGGTCGCGGGTAAGTATTTGTAGATCTTTAATTATGGTTGCCCGCAGCTTATACATTATTCCAAAGTTCAGTTTTCTTTTTCTTCTCTTAGTCCCGCAAAGCCTTGCCAGTTAAACTGATAAATAGCCCTTCCAAGCCATCTTCCCGGTGTTCCGCTAATAAATTGATGATAGAATCATTGACCATTATTTTACCATTATCTATCAATGCGATCCGAGTGCATAATTCTTCTGCTTCATTTAACTGGTGAGATGTGTAGATCAACGTTGTTCCGTTTTCGTTTAACCCTTTCAGGTAGGCTATGATGGCTTGCCTTGAATGCACGTCAACGCCAACAGTAGGTTCATCCAGGAAAAGGATCGATGGGTTATGTATAACGCCAATGGCCAGGTTCACACGCCGCTTCATTCCGCCGGAAAACTTTCTTACCGGTTTGTTTGCAACATCCACTAATCCAAGAACGGATAATAATTCCCGGGATTTAGTTTTGATCTGCGAAGAATTCATGCCTGTCCAGGCACCAAAGAAATTCAGGTTTTCAACCGGCGTTAATTCTTCATAAAATGAAAAATCCTGCGGAACGAATCCGAATAATGTATTTATTTTTTTCCGGGAAGATATTACCTCATTTCCTGTCATCCGAATGCTGCCATGTTGATAGGGGAGTAAACCGGTCATGCAGTTCATCAAGGTTGTTTTACCTGCGCCATTTGGGCCAAACAATCCAAACCGTTCGCCTTTGGAAACTTTTAAGTTAAGACCCGTGAAACAATCATTTACTTGCCCGGGATATTTGTAGGAAAGGTTTTGTATGCTAACGGCGTCATTGCTCATCAATCCCATTTAATTTTCGAAAGTGCATGGAAGGCATCTTTTTCTATTTCAGATATTTTGATCAGGTGATCGCCCATGATATCAAAATCTGCCTGGCTTCCGATCCTTCCTTTATAGATACCGGCTGCCTGAACCGCCGCGTCACGCCAGATATCGCCGGCATGTGTAAACTTTTTAGAGATCTCCAATAATGCATCATCCTGATGAAATGCATGAGCCTGTTGGAGAAAAGCTGCATAAATATACCGGAATCCGCCGCCACCGGTTCCTATCTCTTCCTGCATTCGAACAAGTTGCGCTAAGTAAAGTCCCGCAGTAGGCTCTCCAAGTTTATCCCGCCATTTTTTTATTTTATTCCCTGTTGAGGCAATTCCTTTTATGCCGGCAACATTTCCCGGGATGCGGAGCATGTGATTTACATTCCTTTTAATACCGCTTTCAATAGCTTTGCGTATCTGCGCATCCGTTACCTCGTTTCCTTCCTTTGGAAAATAGATCTGTCCGCGTGGAGCAAGCGCACCTTTTGCGAACCTTACTCTTT
>JBDSDG010000069.1:0-8218 GCA_039920685.1 Ferruginibacter sp. | reverse complement strand
GCTTGCGACAGACCTCTTCGATCTTGACACCGCTCTCTGCCTGGCGAATTGCAAATACAATTTGTGCTTCTGTAAATTTTGACTTTTTCATACGCAATTATTATTTTTTAAGTTATAAATAATTGCTCGAAAACTCTATTTTATGGTTGATCAGTTTTTAGGGGAGACGTTAACTTATAAATTAACTTCGAGATTACATATCCGGAATTTCAGGTTCAACTAATTTCTTTAATTTTTCTAACGATTCTTGCCAACCTAAATAACAGGCTTCAACTGGTATTGCAGGGGGAATATTTTCCTGGGTAATTTTAAGTTCAGTGCCTACAGATACTTTATTAAACCACACTGAAGTTATCATGTCTCCTGGTAAATTTGGGTCGTCAAATTTATCAATATATTTTATAAAGTTGTTTGGTTCTATTTCTAAATACTCACCGCCAAATGATTGTTTATTTCCTGTAGAAAAATTGGTAAAAGACATTTTATACTTTCCTCCTATATGGAAATCCATTTGCTGAATTTCCGCAAAAAAGCCATATGGTGGTAACCAACTCAAAAAAGCATTCCTATCGGCAAATGCTCGATATAATTTTTCGGGGTTTGTTTTAAGAACTCTATGTAGAGATACAGAATTGTTTGCCATATAATATATTTTTTATTCCTACTCGTGTGGCTTTTCGGTTTCGCCCGTTTAAATGGTTGCTGCTCCGAATATAGGTTCTGAAAAATCATGCCATTATTTGGAAGGCGATTTTGTGGGAACATTGCAACTAACGGTCTGCATTGGCGTCAGCAAGGGAATTTGATGCTATGTCCGCCCGGTGCTGATGCAATTTAATGAACGGAAGTTACAATTGAATTTAAATTTCAATTGTAAAACTGTCAAGCCGAAACTGAAGAAAAATAAAGAAAAAATGTTGAGAATCCTTCCGTCCGCCCGCAGTTGCGCCAATGCAATGTTGTGCGTTCGTGCATGTAAATCAAGTTAGGTTGTAAGTTTATTTCTCCAATTCTTTATCAAGTAATTTGACTAAAGCTTCGTTACTTTTTATTAAGTTATTTACTTGACCTAACCCTGCTTGAAACTGTACTGAATATATTTTAAAATACATTATAATAGAATTTCGCTGTTCTTTCGTTAATAAGAATGGTTCCATATCGGGCGAGTAGATTTGAAAACTACCCATTTTTTCCTTGTTCCAAAAATCATGGTAGTCTGCTATTTTACCCATTTCAATGCTCTGCCCATTAATAAGATTAATAATCCTATCATTGTAGTTGATGTAGGAGTTTATTTGTTCTTGATAACTTGCCATACTTGCTTTTAGTTCCTTATTTTCTATAAAACGGAGACTGCCCGAACTGATAAGTTGAGCATAGGTAGGTGTATTAATGGTAACTACATAGTTTAATGTACCTTGAAGCATTAGTCTGCTTACAACAGGTAGTTCCAAATTCTCCTTTTTTTCATGAAAAATTGCAACTAGGCTGTCATATGTCGGCATCACCTTATTAAAGTCAGCGATGGTTTCTTTATAATATGACTGATGATGCAAAAGATCATTTCTAAAAGCTTCAAGGTTTTGATGGGCAATTTTTACTTCAGTAAAATGCTCTCTTATATTTTCTGCAATAAAGCCCATAGTCACAGCAAGAAATATCATAATAAACTCTAACAAATATTCCTTAAAATTTTTCTTTTCAACTTTGGGATGGTGGTGTACTTCCATATTTTCGGTTTCTTGATTTGGGTTAATGTTTCCTAAGTCTGGTGTGGGAATAATTTCCTCCGAAGGATTTTTGGATTGAATATTTGGCGAATCGTCTAAATGTTCTACGTCTGTATTTTCTGCCATTTATTTTAAATTATTAGAGTGTTCGATTGCATTACGCACAACACAAAGATTGCCGTAATAGTGCGCAGATCCAAATTTAATAATTGTACTGATAATCAAGGAAGTGGCTTGTTTTTTTTTGAATTGTCAATTGCGACAATCGGCAAATGGGAGGGATCGAAATCATATAAGGTGTCTAATGGACTAATGATATTCACCAACTTCTCTTTACTAACATGCAAATATCGCTCTGTTGTCCTGATATCAAAATGCCCCAATATTTCCTTTATGTATTTTACATCAACACCTTTTTCCAGCAGGTGAGTCGCAAAGCTATGGCGCAAACTATGAAATCCGATCTCCTTCTGAATTCCTGCCATATTTTTCGCCTTGTGAAAAACAGACTGTGCACTGCGTTCACTATACGGACCCTTATTTTGCTCATCTCCAAAAAGATAATAGACTGGTTTTGGCTGCTGCATCCGGATGTATTGCCTTAAAATATCGAGCAATAGTATGCTCAGATTAACCACCCGATCTTTCTTACCCTTTGCCCTTTCAATAAATATTTGCATCCGGTCACTATCGATGTCCTGTATCCGCAGTTTTACTACCTCGCTTACACGCAACCCTGCACTGTATGCCGTAAATAGGATCGCTTTGTGTTTTAAATTTGCTATAGATGCAAACATTCTTTTAAGTTCTGCCTCACTCAGGATCTTTGGCAATAACATAGGACGCTTCGCCCTCGGTATTTGCCATTGGATCTTATCCTGTTCAAGGATGTTCTCATAATAAAACTTGATAGCATTTAAACGGCTGTTGAGCGTATTCTCCGATAATTTTTCTTCGGTGGCGCAATATTCCATGTACCGCTTTACATGAACAGCATTTATTGAAGTTGCGGGTATATGAGCCAGCTTCACAAGGAATCTAATAAACTCATTCCGGTAAGTTTTTACTGTTTTCGGACTGTATGCTTTAATGATGAGCATCTGTATGTACAACCTCAAAGCTTCCCGGTTTTCGCCTGACAAACCTTCTTGTTTTATTGGCTGAACATTTTGTATGATCGTGGAAATGGCCTGCTCCGTATCAAATGACTCAGAGGATTTTTTCCGGGCATAAAGTTCTTCTCTCAGAAGGTCAATATTCACTTCGGCGATTCCATAAGTATGCTTCACAATACTTTTGACAGATTCGGCGGTTAAAGGAAGATGCCATTTCTTTTTCGTTCGACTCCACCGGATGCCCACTATATTTTTTAATGCCTGGTTTATAGGCGAAATATATTGAATTCCACACGCTATCCGCGGCATTCCCCGGTGAATAATAATATGTAAATGGATCGTTTCGATTGATGGCACCTCTATATCGAAAATTACAGATCATTCCAACATAATATCACTTATTCAACCGAACTTTATTTAGTTACACTGAAATTCATAAAACAAACTATTAATGAAAAAATGCAAAAGGGCTCAATTTCTTGAAACCCTTTTGCAGAAAGTGTTACCGCCATGTTGGACAGTTATCTCTTTTTTATTTGTATTAATGTTATTTGGGATAAGTACATGGGATAAGTATATACTATGAGCAATTCATGCTTTTCCTTTTTATATAATATAAATAAATTATACTCACGGACGGATATCAATAATAAAAATCCTGAACATCGCTGATAAATTATTTTATGTTTTTTGAAGTATTGGAAGTTATATTTTTTTAAGTGTGGGCTTTTACTTATCCCAAATTAGAGAGAAAGTTTGCCTATTGGACCAGCCATGAAATTTAATTAATTTTTTACCTGGAGGTCAATTTTATTCGGAAGTTGGATATTTATCTTCCCAAACTTTTTGCAGTACTCTCGCTTGTGCATAGGTGTGCAAAGTTTCTTCAATTTCAAATTTGTCAATACAGTGTTTATTCAAATCATGACAGTCTACCTCGTCAGTTGGTGAATATAATTAATAGGACAAAAAATCTGCTTTTGTGAAGCAACATTTCAAAACATTAAGGCATCTATTATAGTAAATGATGCAAAAAAAATGATTATGAAAAAAATTATCTTTTCCCTAATCCTTGTACTAGCTTTTGCCAGCTTTACAGCATGTACCAAGGAATCTGCTAATTGCGAATTTGTTGCTGCAAAAATCATTCGCTATGATTGCGACCGAGTAATATTTAAATTACTAACTACTGAAAGTATTGGAGATTCAAATTGGCAGGATGTACAAACAGGAATACAATACGAAAATGTAGTATCTTATTACAACACATGTACAATAGCCTCTTTAACAAATGGGAATAAAGACACTCTGTATTTAAAAGTTAAAAAAATAAATGAAAATCTTTACGATAGTAATTGTATTCAATGCCAGGCATTGTCAGATAATCCACCTCAGACAAAAGTTGATATTACTGAAATAACGCAAACACCCTGTTTAGAAAGAACTGGGCAGTAAAAAAAGCCTTCTTTCTAACGCTGAAAATCCAATTAGTGAACTAATTACCAGCTTTCAGAAGTTATATAAGAAGAATTAATCCTTGAGATCACTCGAGCGGGGGCATTAAAATTATTATTTCAGAAATCTTGTATTTCTCAAGGCCGCCTTAATAACATTTATCTTAAGGGAAATGAATACTTGTATAATGAAAGTTAGAATTTGTTTCAATTAAAAATATCCCCTTGCCAGTTCGTAAGAGTGCATAAATCTACCATTGCCAAAATTAAAAGGAAAGCCTTTTATGTCAGTGTTTTTACGAAATGAAATAGAACAAAATGTAATTATCTGGGTTTCTTGCCCAAAGAAATCTGCTGAATTGTAGATAGAAAAGTCTGTGCTATTGACGAATGTGGTCAGGACTTTGACCATTAAGAGAGAAAATGCCCGCCAGTATCATGAAATGTGTAAAACCAAATAAGATCAGTTTTTTTTAAAGTTTCTGGCTTAGCGCTTTCCATTAAATAATATATAGGATTCAAATGATCAATCAACCAGTATTCATTGATGTGTTTTAATTAATTATGCACACCGGATTGGCTTCTAAGTGAGGTGCAAATTGTGGTGCAAATGCGCTAAATGAAAAAAGGTCTCAATCTCTTGAAACCCTTACCAGCAAGTGTGACCGCGTTAGGATTCAAACCTAAAACCTTCTGATCCGTAGTCAGATGCTCTATTCAGTTGAGCTACGCAGCCAAAATTATTGGACGGCAAATATACTACATAATACAATTCTTCCCAACTACAAACCATGTAAAAAACTTGTATGGATATAGTCAACAACCGCCTCCAGGCTTTTGGTTTGTTCGAATATCTTTAATTGACGGTCCGCGCCGGTTCCTTCGTCAAGCATCTTATGAACATGGCTTATGGCATGGGCGCTGCCAAGCTGTGGTACTACATCATCCACGAAATCAAGTAATTCATAAATTAAAACGCGGGTATTAACTTCCGTCTCTTTTCCAAAATCGATCATGCTGCCATCTATTCCATATCTGCTTGCACGCCATTTATTTTCGTTCAGTAACGGGCGGGGATACATCATAAAATTCAGGTTCTGGCTCTTAAGCTTATACAGTTTTGCACAAATGGCCTGGAACAACCCGGTTATCGCGATCGTTTCATGAACTGTTAACGGTATATCACATATCCTGAATTCAACAGTATTGAAAAATGGATGAACCCTCAGGTCCCACCATATTTTTTTTGCATTGTCTATACAATTTGTTTTGACGAGGAGCTTTATGTAATTATCATAGTCTTCAATGCTGTCATAACAATCGGGTATGCCTGTTCGTGGGAACTTTTCAAAAACCTTTGTCCGGAATGATTTATACCCTGTTAATCTTCCTTCCCAAAAGGGGGAGTTAGTACTAAGGGCAAAAATGTGTGGTAAAAAATATCGGGCCGAATTCGCAATGTGAATAGCCATTTCCCGTGTTTCCATTCCAACGTGTACATGCAGTCCAAAGATCAGGTTGCTTCTAGCAGCTTCCTGCAATTCATTCACGATCTCATTATACCTAACGTGCTCGGTTATGAGCTGTTTTTCCCAATGACTGAAAGGATGCGTTCCGCTTGCTCCAACCCACAATCCCATCTCATCGGCGATTCCGCTGATAGTCTTACGCAAGGTCCCAACATCCATGAATGCTTCATCAACGTCTGCACAAATATCGGTTCCAACTTCTACAACTGCCTGGTGCATCTCGGCCTTCACTTTATCTTTGATCACTTTGTGACCTTCATGTACGATCTTCTGTTCATGGCTTTTTAACTCCTTTGTCAGTGGATCAATAACCATATACTCTTCTTCCACTCCAACGGTAAAATGCTTGTATGATAAATTAGCCATAAATAATTTGTATGAAATGATTTATGATATATAGCGTTTCGATCTATGATATGATCGGCTTAAGATCATTCATCACTAAATCGCACATCATACATCAATAGAGTTTTTGTTTATTCGCGCTTCTTTTAATGTATTCTCCCCAGGTCAGGTTGTCGGCACCTTCTACCTGTGACTGTGCTTTTTCAATTGCATAGGTAGCAACTGTTTCAACGACCCAATTAAAGTTTTCCTGGCCAACACTTGTCACCTCGGCATCCGGTGCCGGGTTGCAAAAATCAATAGCATATGGAACCCCATCACGAAGTGCTAATTCCACAGTATTAAAATCATATCCAAGATAATTACAGATCCTTAATACTATATCTTCCATTAATTTATACCGCTCCGCCGACGGCTTAAAATCTGCTACATAACGCAGGTGATGTGGATTGCGTGGCTCATACGGCATGATGCGCACATATTTTCCTCCAACACAATAACAACGATAATATTCATCAAACTTGATCTCTTCCTGTAACATCATGACCAACTGCTCGGTCTCCGCATGTTTTTCAAAAAATTCTTCCATGCTATTTAGCTGGTAAACACTTTTCCATCCGCCCCCGGCAAACGGTTTCATGTATGCAGGAAATCCAATGTATTTGAATATTCCTTCCCAATCCAATGGATAATCAAGATTTGAAAAAGATTCTTCAGATGTATCTGATGGCAGATCGCGTGATGGAAGTATCACCGTTTTCGGAACTGGCACATCAATCTTTGTAGCGAGGCAATTGTTGAAGAATTTTTCATCCGCACTCCACCAAAATGGATTGTTGATCACAGCAGTTCCACACAGTGCTGCATTTTTTAAATAAGCCCTGTAAAAAGGAACATCTTGTGAAATGCGATCAAAGATCACCGCGTAACCACTTGGCTCGCCTTGCATTACTTTATCGATCTTCACAGGTTCCGCGATTATACCGGGAACGTTCTTGCTGTTTATTCTTTCAACCAATGCTTCAGGAAAACTTCGTTCCTTGCCATGTAATACGCCTATTTTTTTCATGTTCTAGATTTAGGGTTCAATTCTAAAGTATTAAAATCAATTGTGATCAAATGTATTTTTTAACTCCCATAAAAACAAATATGTTTTACATAATGCAATTTGAAATTATTGGGAACGTTTTCGTTATTTTTGGTTTATATGTTGGCCGAAAAATCGAACTTTTTCCTCGTAAATAATCATATTATTTCCTCCAAATTTTTAGACCGGGATGTTAAGGTAGATTGTTATATACCAAGCCTTATCGAAGATCCTTCTGGCTTAAGCTTGTTGCTGATCAACGACGGCCAGGACCTTAGAACAATGCTTTTCGAAATGATCCTGGAAAAGCTCAACAACGATAAGGCGATCGAGCCACTTTTTTGTGTTGGCATACACTGCTCGCCGGATCGAAAGAATGAATACGGCACATCGAAAATACTTGATTATAAAGGTCGTGGCGCAAAAGCGGGTCAATACAGCCGTTTTATAATGGAAGAATTACTGCCTTATCTGCGACGAGCTTATGCCATTTATTCCTTTAAACAGAAATCATTTGCAGGATTCTCTCTCGGGGGATTGTCTGCATTGGATATAGTGTGGAATCATCCACATGAATTCGAAATAGCGGCTGCTTTTAGCGGATCATTTTGGTGGCGGGATAAAGACCAGGAAGATGATGATTTTGATGAGGCTACAGACAGGATCATGCACCGCCAGGTACGTGAAGGTCGCTTCTATCCCTGGCTGAAATTCTTTTTCGAGGTTGGTACAAAAGATGAGATCGCCGATAGAAATAACAATGGCATCATTGATTCGATCGATGATACGAGGAGCCTGGTTGCAGAATTGGTTTTGAAAGGATATGAAGAAGAAAAGAGCATACATTACCTTGAATTAAAAGATGGTAAACACGATGTGCCAACCTGGGCAAAAGCATTTCCAACTTTTTTAAAATGGGGGTTGGGAAAAATTATTAATTATTAATTATTAATTAATA
>JBDSDG010000068.1:0-30377 GCA_039920685.1 Ferruginibacter sp. | reverse complement strand
CAATATACTCCGAAAGAGCAATACCTGTATAATACAGACCAGCTGATAGACCAGATCTGCATGACACTTGGTGGCAGGGCAAGTGAAGAGATCTTCTTTGGAAAGATAAGCACCGGTGCCAGCAATGATCTGCAACAGATCACCAAGATCGCATATAGCATGATAACGATGTATGGAATGAATGACAAGATCGGGAATGTTAGCTTCTACGATCCAAACCAGGAAAATGTTTTTACAAAGCCCTTCAGTGAAGAAACAGGTAAAATGATAGATGAAGAAGTTCGCCACTTGATCGATGGAGCTTATGAAAAAACAAAAGCATTGTTAATTGAAAAAAGGCAGGATGTAGAAAAACTTGCAAAAGAATTACTGGTAAAAGAGGTATTGTTCAAAAGTGACGTGGAAGCTTTGATTGGCAAAAGGCCATATGAAGAAAAAAAGATCCTGGACATAAATCCAGAGGATTCTGTAACTGAAGTTCCGCCTGTTGCAATTCCAGAAACACTTCAACATCCGCCTCAAATTTAAACTGAACATGGCTGTTTCACCGGCAAAAGAAAATATATTAAAAAATATTCGGCAGGCACTGAGTAATCCGGTGCCTTTGCCTTTTCCGCACAGTGAAGGTGCGCAATCTGTGTTCACCGCTGCTGAAGATGATAACGCGATCGTATTTGCACAGGAATTCACTAAGCTGCAGGGTAAATTCGCATTCTGTGCAGATGAACAGGACCTAAAGTTGCAGTTGCAGCAATTGGTCGTTCAAAAAAATTGGGAAAAGATCTTTTTTAAAGAAGATAAGATCGCGGTATTATTCAATACTGCATCCTACAGCGATCTGTCATCCTGTGATATTTCTATAACCAGCTGCGAGTGCCTCGTTGCACGCACCGGTACAATAGTATTGAGCACAGCACAAAAAAGCGGCAGGACAACCAGTGTGTATGCACCGATCCATATTTGTATCGCATATACAAGCCAGATGATGTATGAGGTGAAGGATGCGTTACTCTATCTTAAAGATAAATACAGAGGCAAAATGCCTTCTCTTATTACTTTTGCCAGTGGTCCAAGCAGAACTGCAGATATAGAAAAGACGCTTGTAACAGGTGTACATGGACCAAAAGAAGTATATTGTTTTTTAGTTGAAGGCTGATCAAACTTTTGAAGTGAACGGGTTTTAAACTATCCGAAACATTGTACTTATTACCAATATAGCGCCTGTGCGTGTTTTATTGAAAAATAACAAAAAATGGCAAATTCAACATATCAATTATTCGTTTATGGCTCTTTGCGGAGCGGCTTTCGCAATCCGGCATATCAATACCTTACCAATTACTTCCGGTTGTTGGGAGAAGCAGTTGTAAAAGGTAAGTTTTATGATAAGGGGCAATACCCTGTTGCAATTCCTACCAAAGAAGAACTATTTATTAACGGTGAATTATATGTTCTGAATAACCCTGAAGAATTTACATGGGCGATCGAGCAATTGGATGATTATGAAGGCTTGAATGTAGAAGCAGGCGAAATACCAATGTATAAAAGAGAAGTAGTAACAGTATACCAGCAAGGAGCTCCTTCTGAAGCCTGGATATACTGGTTCAACAACAGCGTTGAAGGGATGAAAGAGATAACCACTGGCGATGTATTAAAATATTTACAGCAAAAAAATAAGCCGTAAAATATATTTGTGCAGATGGATACATCGAAAAAAATATATTTTCTTTCTGACTTTCACCTCGGCGCCCCTAATCCAACGGCAAGCCTTAGCCGTGAAAAAACCATCATAAAATTCCTGGATAAAATTAAACACGATGCTTCAGAGATCTTCATATTAGGAGACCTGTTTGATTTTTGGTATGAATATAAAAAGGTTGTACCTAAAGGTTATGTTAGGATACTTGGTAAGCTCGCTGAAATAACTGACAGTGGCATTCCTATCCATTTCTTTGTGGGCAACCATGACATGTGGATGAATGACTATTTTCAAAAGGAAATGAACATCAATGTTTATCATGAGCCTTCAGCGTTTTTTTTTAATCAAAAAAAATTTCTAATTGGGCATGGCGATGGCCTGGGCCCGGGGGATCATGGCTATAAATTCGTTAAAAAATTATTTCGAAATAAGACATGCCGTTGGTTATTCGGAATTCTTCCACCCTATGTAGGTATGGGTATAGCCGGGTATTTTAGCCGGAAAAGCCGGGCACAAACCGGGCAGACAAATGAAGTTTTTTTAGGAGAGGAAAAGGAATGGCTTGTCCAGTATAGTAAAGAGGTCCTTTTAAAAAAACACTATGATTACTTTATTTTTGGTCACAGGCATTTGCCATTATACATTGAACTTGATCAAAAAAGCCATTACATGAACCTGGGCGACTGGATAAAGTATAACAGTTACGCGGTCTTTGACGGCAATGAACTTGAGCTTAAATATTACCAACCAACAACTTGAAGAAATACTTTTTTCATACCTGTTTATTATTTTTTTGCATTGGCTATACCGGCTGCGCACAAACGAAACCAGTCACTAAACAGACATCTACTGGTGTAAGATCAAATGCAGATTTTACTTTTGAAACAATGATTCCGGGTAATTTTGTATACATGAATGTTGACATGCTGGATAATTTATATCTTATCACAGCAGGTAACCAATTGAAGAAAATTGACAACAATGGAGACTCAGTGGCCGTTTTCAATGATGTGAAAAAATTCGGCAACCCTTCCTATATCGATGTAAACAACCCACTTAAGATCCTGGTTTATTACAAGAGTTACTCATCTGTTGTTGTTTTAGACAGGTTGTTAACCCAGCGGAACACCATCAACTTTCGCAGGCAAAATATCTTTAGCGTAAAGGCTATTGCAACTTCGTACGACAATAATATCTGGATATTTGATGAACAGGATCTTAAGCTGAAAAAGATCAGTGAAGATGGAAGTGTTTTATTGGAAAGTACAGACATGCGTCAATTGGTGAACCCTGTTCCTTCACCCCAGATGATCCTGGATGCAGGTGACCTTGTATATCTATACGATGAAAAAATGGGATTTTATATTTTCGATCATTATGGCGCATTAAAAAACAATCTTCCATTTTTAAATTGGACAGATATTGCTATTTCAGGAAATAAGATCGCAGGTTTTAATGAGAATAAGCTTTACACTTATGAATTGAGATCACTTAACCTGAAGACCTATACTTTGCCGGATTTTTTTAAAGATTACCTGGCGATAAAGGCTGTAAATGGAAAAGTATACCTGTTGAAAGAAAATGGGGTGGATATCTACAGCATACATTAATCGTAATGATGAAAAAATTTTTGGAGGTAATGATACTGGATAATTCCGTCCGCAGCTACCTGCTCGTGCTGGCAACCATTATTTTTTTATTGATTGCCAAAAGAATACTATCTCATTCTGTTGCATCCATCCTTTTCCTTTTTGTAAAAAATAATTGGAAAACGATCCAGAAAAAAGAATTTGTCTCCCAGATCATTAAGCCATTGAGCTGGTTCATTACAATTTCATTATCCATTTTTGCAATTGATAAATTAAACTTTCCTTCAGCCTGGTATTTTAAGATCTACGGACATGCAACAGATGAGATATTAGATAAGTCAGGCAGCTGCCTAATCATCATTTATTTTATTTGGGTTATTATCAGCTTTATTAATTTTATCGCACTCATTCTTGAACAAAGAACAAAGCTGACTAAGGATAAAAATCATGACCAGCTCATTGTTTTCTTCCGCGACTTCTTAAAAGTTATAGCAACGATCCTTGGAATATTATTATTGATCAAGGTAGGTTTTAACCAGGATGTAGGTACGGTTCTTACGGGCTTAAGTATTGTAGGAGCTGCAATGGCACTTGCAGCCAAAGAAAGCCTGGAAAACCTGATCGCCTCCTTTATAATTTTTTTTGACAAGCCATTCTATACAGGCGATACTTTAAAAGTTAATAATGTTACCGGTACTGTTGAACATATCGGGTTGCGAAGCACCAGGATCCGAACGGTAGATAAAACGTTGGTAACAGTGCCAAATAAGCAAATGGTGGACAGTGTTGTTGATAACCTCAGTATGCGCATTCAACGGCGGGCAGAGATCAAGCTTGAGTTTGAGGCAAAGTCTTCCACTTCACATATCCAGGAATTGATCAGGGAAGCAGAGACAATGTTTGCGGCTGATAATAATGTTATTGAAAAATTCAGCGTTTTCTTTTCCGAGTTCAACAAAAATGGTATCACGATCACCATTGAATATTATACTATTCATTTTACAATGGCAGAATTCAACCGGCTTAAACAAACTATCAACCTGTTTTTGAAAAAAACCATTGAAGAATTAAAACTTGAACTGGCTTCCGGGGGAAGTGATATCAATATTTTTAGCGGAGATGGCAATCAACCCGCAAAGAATCAACCCATTATTTAAACGCCAAAATTATTTCAGGAATTCTGCAAGCTCGACATCCCATTTTCCTGTTTTTCCATACTCGACTACCCTGCCAACTTCCTTTCCATCTTTCATAACAATGATCGTAGGTACATTAGTGATCTTAAAGGCGCCTGCAACATTTCCAAGTGTTTGTTTTGAGCGGTCTACTGCAAAGAAGCTGATGCTTTTATCAGGAAACCCACTTTGCTCCTGGAGCTTAAAAAATTTCGGAAGTATGAATTGCGTATCCTCACACCATGTTCCTCCAAATAATACGAACTGAACTTTGTCCTTCGATGTTTCCATTGCATTTACAATATCAATGGCGGGGGTATACGTTTTCTGATTTGAGGTATACCAGGTAAAAGCAGGATAATTTTGCAATGCATATTTACTGATAATGCCATTTAAAATAGTTACTGCTGAATCTTTTGTATCCCGTGAAGAAGTATAAGGTGTTTGTGCAAACAAGTATTTATTGGCCGTGATCAACAGCACCAGAAACAGGTATTTTTTCATTGGAAATTACAGGTTGGCTTTTAATTCAAGCAAAAAGGATTTTAATCGTTTTAACGATTCTATGATCGCAAATTTCTCTTCAGCGTTTTTATTCTTTTTTAAAAATTCTTTGGCTCCTTCAATGGTGTATTTTTTCTCCCGTAATAATTGGTAGATCAGTTTTAGATTTTTTACATCCTCTGGCCTGAAAAACCGGTCACCTTTGCCATTCTTCTTTGGTTTCAATATGTCAAATTCATTTTCCCAATACCTTATCAGCGACTGGTTCACCTTGAACATTTCAGACACAGCACCTATACTGTAATATTGCTTTTCAAATAAGATAGCATCATCCGGAACTTCGATCTGCCCCGCTATAGCATTCATATCACTTAATTTCATTCGTCCCCGGGGAGATCTTCTTACCAATTCCTCCGGCTGCTGAACTATGTCAACATCAATAATTCTTGATTCAACTGGTTCTTTTGTTTCGATTGGTTCCTGTACCATCGTGTTGGATTCCGGGGTTTCTTCGCCAGGAACAAACTGGAAATCAAGGGTTGACTGTTTTAATGGCATAACTAATATTATTATAGAAGATTTAAAAAATTCAATTAATGAATCTTATATCCTCACGTAATTTAATCTAAACTTTTGGCACTTCCAGTAGCTGCGATTTTCAATAGCCGGTCATATTGCTCTGCATCAAGGTCATTGTAAAAGAAATAAACAGGGTTCACTTCATCTCCATTAATATGAACCTCATAATGGCAATGTGGCCCTGTACTTTTACCTGTGCTGCCTACCCATCCTATTACTTCCCCTCTTTTAACACGCTGCCCCTGTCTTGCCTTCACTCTTACCATGTGCCCATATAAGGTTTCATATCCATAACCATGATTAATCACTACATGATTTCCGTATCCGCCTTCTGCATACCCTGCAATTTTTATTAACCCATCACCTGTGGCATAGATCGGAGTTCCTTGAGGCGCGGTAAAATCGAGACCTTTGTGCATCTTTGGTGTTCCATAAACAGGGTCAATTCTCATACCAAACCCACTGGCAATACGGCTTAGCTGCTTATTACTCACGGGCTGGATCGCAGGGATGGATGCAAGTTTCGAGTCCTGGTTCTTGATGAGTTTGGCGATAGCGTCGTAACTATTGAACTGGTAGGCCACTCTTAGATTAAGATTATTAAGTTGTTTTACAATATCCTGTTCAAGGTCATCATCACTCATAACACTGACCTTTTCTATTTCATTTTTTTGCTCAATGACCTTTGCCCGGGCACTATCAGGTACTGGGTTTGCCTCAAAGATCGAACGATAAACATCATTGTCTCGTTTTTCAAGTGCGGCCAATTGTTCCTGCAAGGTCTTAACCCTTCCGTCGATCACTTTATAGTTATCCTTCAAGACCTCGTATCGTTTATTCGCTTCGATATCTGTAGGGCGTGGGAAAAACCGGTTATATAAATATATAACGATCGCAGAGCTGACAAGAAGTGCTGACATAAACCCAAAGAATCGTAATAATTTAACACGCAATGGCGTAACCAGCTTTTCATATCGAAGCGTATGCGTGTTATAGAAGTATTTGATCTTTTTCATGCGTCAACCCTTCGCAAAGGTTTACTAAGATATTTTATTTTACTAACGGCTTTCTATAAATGGTATGGGAGATGTTTAATCATATAACTTTATCCCATAGCATAAATGAAAGGAAGCAGTTTCATTACCTTTGCAAACGGTTTGCAAGATTCACAAATATAAACCTATAAATAAGTAAAATCAAAAGCAACGAACATTTAGCATATGATGAACAGCGCAGCAATCAGGCAAACTTTCCTGGATTTTTTTAAGTCAAAACAACATACCATTGTTTCATCTGCGCCGATAGTTGTAAAAAATGATCCCACACTCCTGTTCACAAATGCAGGTATGAATCAATTTAAAGATTATTTTTTAGGCAATAAGTCCGCTCCTTCCCCCCGAATTGCCGATACTCAAAAATGTCTCCGGGTAAGTGGGAAACACAATGATTTGGAGGAAGTTGGTGTTGATAGTTATCATCATACGATGTTTGAAATGCTTGGCAATTGGAGCTTTGGTGATCCCGAAAATGCGGGCGCAGGATATTTTAAAGCAGAAGCAATTGCATGGAGCTGGGAACTGCTAACAAGCGTTTATAAGATACCGAAAGAGCATTTGTATGTAACGGTTTTTGAAGGAGATGAGAAAGAAGGGCTTGCAAAAGATAACGAAGCTTTCAATGAATGGAAAAAATATGTTTCAGAGGACCAGATCATCTTTGGAAATAAAAAAGATAATTTTTGGGAGATGGGAGATACCGGTCCATGCGGCCCATGTACGGAGATCCATGCCGATACAAGATCTGAAGAAGAAAAAAAAGCGATTGCAGGCTCTTCATTGGTCAATAACGACCATCCACAGGTGATAGAGATCTGGAACAATGTTTTCATTCAGCACAACCGGAAAAAAGATGGCAGCCTTGAACCACTTCCTGCAAAACATGTAGATACTGGGATGGGCCTTGAACGGCTTGTTAGGGTATTACAAAATAAGCAAAGCAATTACGATACTGATCTTTTCAGTGGAACTATTGAGCAAACGGGGATCATAACTGGAAAAAAATACAGGGCTGGAGATGACAAGGAAAGTATTGCTTTTAGAGTTTTGGCTGACCATATCAGGGCGATCTCCTTTACTATAGCAGATGGACAACTTCCATCAAATACCGGAGCCGGTTATGTGATTCGCCGGATATTGAGAAGAGCAGTTCGTTATTACTATTCCTGCCTGGATTACAAGCAACCCTTGTTGCACCAACTGCTACCGGTGATCGCAAAGCAATTTGAAAGCGTTTTCCCGGAACTTATCCAGCAACAGGATTTTGTTGGCAAGGTGATCAAGGAAGAGGAAGAGGCTTTTTTAAGAACCCTTGAAAAGGGCCTTAAAAAAATGGATGAGATCATTAGCCATTCAGCAGGAATAATTGAAGGCACAGCGGCCTTTGAATTATATGACACATTTGGCTTTCCAATAGACCTGACCAAGCTGATCGCTTCTGAAAATAATATTAAAGTGGATGAAGCCGGGTTTGAAAAGGAAATGCAGCAACAAAAAAACCGAAGTCGGTCTGCGACAGCATTGGATACAGAAGAATGGCAAATTGTGAACGAGGGAAACGCTGTTGGGTTTGTAGGGTATGATTCAACTGAGGTAAAAACAAAAATTCTTCGGTACCGGAAAGTTAAAGGAAAAGGAAAAGAACTTTACCAGATCTTATTAGAAGTAACTCCCTTCTACGCAGAAAGTGGAGGGCAAGTTGGTGATACAGGAGATATCTCACTCAGTGAAAATGGTGTTAGGCTAACCATCACCGATACTAAAAAAGAAAATGACCTTATCATTCACTTCGCTGATAAAATTCCTTCAGATCTTTCGGGAAATGTTACTGCTTCCATAAATATTCATCGCAGGAAACTGATCACAGTTCATCACAGTGTTACGCACCTGATGCATGCGGCTTTGAGAAAAGTATTAGGCAAACATGTTTCCCAAAAAGGCAGTTTGGTAAATGAAGAGCATACACGTTTCGATTTTTCACATTTCTCAAAAATGACCGACCAGGAGATCACTGCAGTTGAACAAACTGTTAATGAAAGGATCAGGGAAAATATTCCTGTTGTCATTAGATCCATGGGTAAAGACGAAGCGATCTCAATGGGGGCCATGGCTTTGTTTGGAGAAAAATATGGAGATACTGTGAGGGTGGTGATAATGGACCCGGGTTACTCAATAGAATTGTGTGGTGGCACTCATGTTGGAAATACCGGTGAACTTGGGATCTTTAAGATACGGCATGAGGGCGCTGTGGCAGCGGGAGTAAGGCGAATTGAAGCAGTATGTGGAAGCGTTGCAGAACAGTTCATAAGTGAAAATTTTCAGCAGATACATTTGATCCGCGATGTTCTGAAGAACCCCAAAGACATTGCTAAATCTATTGAAGGATTGTTAGCAGAAAATTCGGCATTGGGAAAACGAATTGAATCTTTGGAAGCAAGGCAACTTGTAGGCATTCGGAATGAATTGATGAAGAAAGACGAGATCATCAACAATATCAGTTTTATCGGCGAGATCATTGAAGTGTCAAATGCCGATGCGCTTAAAAAATTATGTTTTGATTTCAAGCATCATCTGCATGATCACATGGTTGTGCTGTGTGCTAATATAGGGGGAAAAGCAAATGTGGCAGTTAGTATAAGCGATACCGTAATTGCAGCAAAAAAACTGGATGCATCAAAACTAATCCGGGAGCATGTAAGCAAGATCATTAATGGTGGTGGTGGTGGGCAACCTTCTTTGGCAACTGCTGGTGGACAAGATGTAAGCAGGCTTCAGGAGGTGATTGATACTCTAAAGTCACTTTTATAATGGCCGTAATTTTTGAAACGCCGCGTCTTTTTCTACGACATTTTTTGATAGAAGATGCTGGATTATTACTCAGGCTAAACAGTGATCCGGAGGTACTAAAATTTTTACATGAACCACCAATTGAGTCCATTGAAGCTGCAGAAGATATATTGAGGCGGATCATTCTTCCGCAATATGAACTCCATCTTGGAAGGTGGGCCATTCAATTGAAGGCAGATCATCAGTTTATTGGTTGGTGTGGATTAAAATCCCGGCCGGAATTAAATGAAATAGACCTGGGATACCGATTCAAAAAAGATTATTGGGGTAATGGCTATGCAACAGAAGCAGCTCAACACACGCTGAAATATGGTTTTGATTCACTCAAACTAGGTGTAGTAACCGGCAGGGTTCACATCGATAACATCGCTTCCATCAGGGTTTTGGAAAAGATAGGTATGAGATTTATCGGGGAAGGAATTGTAGATGACTGTCCTGTAAAAACTTATATTGCTTCCAAATGACATTTGTTAACAGAGATGTCATCTACCCCCCAGATGTCATCTACCCCCAGATGTCATCTACCCCTAGATGTCATCTCCTGCGGAGGTCTTGCCCAAGCTGTTAAAGAAAAAAAATATTTCCGAAAAGTTTCGTAATTAAATAAATACGCTTAGCTTTGAAGTACTAAACTCTTCGTACATTAAAATTAACATGATGAAAAAGATTTTTTTTGCATTTCTTCCATGCATTTTTACTGCATTTAGCTTTGAGGTAATGGCACAGGAAGACCTAAAGCCTGGTAAAGACAGTAAGAATAAAAAGGAAAGCCAGGAGATAGTCATTCGCACAAATGGCAACAAGAATGCTAACCTTAATATCCAGATCAACGGCGATAAAGTTACCGTTAACGGAAAGCCTCTCACCGAATTTAAAGATGACCAGATCACTGTGAACAAACGGGATGTCATCGTGCGTGATGGTGACAGGATTTGGCATGGTGAAGGAATGGGAGAAGGCGGAAACCTTGGTCGATTTTGGTCAGACAATGAAGATGATAAAAGTGCTTTCCTGGGAGTTACAACAGAAAAAACCAAAGATGGTGCAGAGATCACAGATCTTACAGAGGAAAGTGCAGCCGCTAAAGCAGGTTTATTGGAAGGCGATGTGATCACTAACATTGGAGATGTAAAAATTGATGGACCAGAGTCTTTATCAAAGGCCATCCGCGCTAAAAAACCAAAGGACGAAGTGCAGGTCACTTACCTGCGTGATGGAAAGGAAAAAAGGGTAAAAGCCACATTGCAGGAAAGAAAAAGAAACCCGAATGTTTTTTCTTTTTCCACCCCAGATGGCTCGTACAAGACTCTAACCATTCCCGCAGTTCCTAAGGTTCGTGACTATACAGACATTGCACCTATGCCTTACATTTATGATGGCCAGGGTTTTGATATGACGTTTGGTCCACGTAAAAAATTAGGTTTAAAGATCCAGGATACTGAGGAAGGGAATGGCGTTAAGGTGCTGGATGTTGAAGATAGTTCTGCTGCTTCTGCAGCAGGTGTAAAAAAAGATGACATTCTTATTGAAATAGGTGGCGTAAAAGTGACCAATACAGATGAAGTTCGGGAGGAATTAAATGAGAACAGGGAAAAATCTTCTTACAATATTAAAGCACGACGTAATGGAAAAGAATTGAGCTTTGATATTAAAATTCCAAAAAAATTAAAGACAGCTAATCTATAGAATTTTTTAAAGTAAAGCCATGAAAAGAACTGTTCCTGGAAATGGAACAGTTTTTATTTTACCTATTATTTTGATATCACATAGCCGCTTTCCGATCCTGTTAACTTTATTCGGGGATATAATGCTTTTGGTTATTTTTGCAACCTGATGAAGGATAATAAATACCAGGTTGTGATAGGGCTCGAAGTACATGCCCAATTACTTACAAAGAGCAAATTATTTTGTGGTGACAGTACTGCTTTCGGCGCAGCACCAAATACCCAGGTTAGCCCGATTTCTCTTGCACATCCTGGCACACTGCCAAAAATGAATAAAAAAGCAATTGAGCTTGCGGTAAAACTGGGTCTTGCGCTTAACTGTGAGATCGAGCGCAATAATTATTTTGCACGGAAGAATTACTTTTATCCTGATCTTCCAAAAGGCTACCAGGTTAGTCAGCATACAGCGCCTGTTTGTAAAGGTGGATCCTTATCCATTAAAGTGTCTGGATTTGCCGAAAAAAAAGTTCAGCTGAACAGGATCCATCTTGAAGAGGATGCAGGAAAAAGTATTCATGATGCTGATCCCCAATATACTTGTATTGATCTTAACCGGGCAGGTGTTCCACTACTTGAGATAGTGACCGAGCCTTGCCTTCATAGCGCTGAAGAAGCTTTTGTATTCTTATCAGAATTGAGAAAGCTTGTCCGCTGGCTTAAAGTTTGCGATGGAAACATGGAGCAAGGATCGATGAGATGTGATGCCAATATTTCTATACGGCTTACAGGCGAAAGTACACTTGGGAAAAGAGTGGAAATAAAAAATCTGAATAGCATTAGAAATGTAAAAAAGGCAATTGAAATTGAAACAGAAAGATTGATATCTGTTGTTGAAAAAAAAGAAACTATTATCCAGGAAACGCGAAGCTTCGATGCAGATAAGAATATTACTTTCTCCTTAAGAAGTAAAGAAGACGCAGATGATTATCGCTATTTTCCTGAACCCGATCTGCCACCATTTCAAATTGATGAAAAATTCATTGAAAGTGTTTACAGCACAATGCCGGTTTTACCAGAACAGTTAAAAGAACTTTATATCAATAAATACTCACTGAGTGAATATGATGCGGAAGTTATCTGCAGTGAAAAGCCCGATGCAGAATTTTTTGAATCTGTTACAAAATATACCACGAATTACAAAGCTGTTGCAAACTGGATGCAGGGGCCTTTGAAATTCTATTGCAATGAGATAAATATTTCTATAACCGCATTCCCGCTAAAACCGGAAACGATCGGAACACTGATCCATATGGTTGAGTCAGGGAAGGTTAGTTTCAATAATGCATCTACAAAGATCTTCCAGGCGTTATTATCTGCACCGGAAAAGGATCCTCATGCTATTGCTGCTTCACTTAACCTGTTACAGGAAAGTGATGTAGGTGCAATTGAGAGTTGGGTGGATGATGTGATCAATTCCATGCCTGGTAAAGTAAAGGAATTTAAAAATGGGAAAAAGTCGCTGCTTGGGTTATTTGCAGGAGAAATAAAAAAGAGAAGTAACGGAAAAGCAGATATGCAGGTAGTAAATAAACTGTTGTTAGAAAAACTTAGCGTTGATCAAAGTACCTGATCTATCGTAACCATCTTAAAGTAATGAAAAATATCGACCGATGAAAAAATGCCTTTTAATATTTATTATAATAATTGCCTGTACTTCCTGTGACCAGCGGCAGCAGAAAGGAAGATTTAAAATTTCCGGCGAAATGAAAAATGTGCCAGAGCAGAAGATTTATTTAGAGCAATTGTATTTTAGTCAAAAGGAACCTGACTTATTAGATACAGGTGTGTTGAAGAATGGTAAATTTGAGATGAGCGCTATTGCTAATGAGGAAGGATTATTTCGTGTCCGGTTAGAAAAAACACAATTGGGATTTGTTTTTATAAATGATCAACCTGACATTCGGATATATGCCGACAGTAGTATTGCCTCATGGGATGCCATTACTTACAATACTCCCGCAAACAATAAATTAAAAAATTTCCTGAAGGAATGCACAGCAAGATTCACGAAATACCAGGAGGTCTCTTCCCGGACTGCTAATGGATCAACGGTTAATGACAACCTGGCTATAGAGGATAACCGAAAACTTAAAGAATTGGATGAATCATTCAAAAGCTTTATCATCCGCACCATCAATAGCACAACTGATCCTGTACTGGCAATGTTTGCATTTGGATACACACGCAATGCAGATCAGAAACAAATACTGGATATAGTCTCAGGCCTTAAAAAAAAGTTTCCCCGCCATGAAGGAGTAAGATCACTGATCACAGAATATGAGCGATCCATTAAACAACAGAGCCAGCGTGAAGCGCAAACCTCTACCCTCCCGATCGGCTCAATGGCACCAGACTTCACAATGAATGACATCAAGGGTAAGCCGTTTTCGTTAAGCCAGTTAAAAGGTAAATATGTTTTAATAGATTTCTGGGCAAGCTGGTGTGGACCGTGCCGCAGTGAAAATCCAAACCTTGTGGCCGCATATAACAGGTATAAAGACAAGAATTTTACAATACTCGGTGTTTCATTAGATGAGGACAAAGATGCCTGGCTGAAGGCAATAAAAGCAGATGACCTTTCCTGGAATCATATAAGTGATCTTAAAGGCTGGATGAGTGAAGCTTCGGCATTGTATGGCTTTGATGGTATTCCATACAATGTTTTAATAGATCCTGAAGGAAAGATTATTGCAAGTAGCTTACGTGGATCAGACCTTGATATAAAATTATCGGAAGTATTAAAATGAAATATTAACTTAAACTCCAAGGAAACAAACATAAATTCTTAACTCAATACGATCAATATAATAAAAAAGAGGCTACTGTTTGTACAATAGCCTCTTTCTGAAAATATTTGTAATCTATCTTGCGATAGTTGTAACAAAATTTCCAAAGCTTCCTGCAGCTGCAGTTATTTTGTAACTAAAAGAAAATGTATTCTCGCAGGAAGAAAAAGTCCCAGGCGGAGTTGCTATACCAGTTATGGTGATCGGGCCATAAGTCGGATCGTTGTATAGAATCTGGGGAGCAATTAGCGCTTTAAAATTGCTCGGGCTTGTCCAATCCAATGTAACATTTATGGAAGTGCCAACATCCCAGAAATTATCTATAGTGGCTGTGGCAGTACTTGTTCCGGGAACTTGTACAATATTACTAAATGATGTCACATAAGGCCCATAATTTGGCGAGCCTGTTTGCATATCGATCGTGTTGTTATAAGTTCCGGCATAATCCGTCAGCATTACTTCACAGTATTTGCGCAGTATTAGTTTGTATGTATTCTTACGCGGGCCGGTATAAGTGCTTCCCGGAATATCGCCATCATCAGTTATTTTCACGATCACCGTATCAATCCGGCTGGAAAGAGGATAGCCTGCGAACAATCCAGCAAATTGAAGCGTATCTAATACCTTACCTGCGGGAATGGTCAAGGAAGTTGGGGCACTGAATTGCTGGCCTTCAACTGCGGTGTTTGATGTATACGAAAAATGTATCGTACGGTCCTTGTCAGAAACTGTTGTAACACTGATTGGTAATTTAAAAACATCATTTGTGGCTTTGATATAATAAATAGCCGATGAGTCAGCTTGTATCAATGTATTGAACCTTGCATAGCTTGGTGGAACAATATCCTGGTCTATGACAAGATTGTTTTTCTTACACGAACTGAGAATTATTGCAGATAAACCCAATAGTGCAAAAAAAGTTTTTATGTATTTGTTCATAAAGAAGATTTTAATTTATCAATTAATATTAGGGATTTTGGTCTGCAGGTGTCATATTCTCATTATTATCTAATTCTCTTTTTGGTATCCTGAATAAAAACCTTGGATCCATAGCACCTGTTGTTAAAGGTCCGGGATTAAAATTCGGAGCACCATGGTTTCCTGCACCTGTTGGGCGATTCAATCCCTGGTTTAAACGCTTTATATCCATTAAAGAAAATCCTTCACCCCATAATTCTATCCTTCTTTGCAAAAGTATCTCATCAACCAATGCAGAGCCACTAAATGATGCTGCAGAGTAAAGAGGATCCCTGGTTTGAATTAATTCTTCCAGAACAGTTCTTGCTGATGCATCCTGTGATTGCCTGCCCAATGCTTCCGCTTCAATCAGGTACATTTCAGCAGCACGCATATATAAATAATCAGCAGCCCAGTTTCCAGGAACTGGAACAGTGTGTTTAACCTGGTTATAATCAGGATTTCCAGCGGTTCCGGTGCCCGGAGCAGTAAACACAGTTTTCCTCACATCACCAGCAGGAATCAGATCATATAAAGCCTTGGTTATTTTTTTCTGTCCACCTAATGCTGCATAACCACCAGTGCTGATATCAATATGAGAAAAGAAAGAAGCATATATGGTTGCCTGGTCAGATGGGATCAATGAACCCCACATCCATTCAGGATTTGCAAGTGTAGAGAAAGCACCGGGATCTGAATATTCAGTTCCTACCATCAAAGTATATCCCTGGCGAGCCTTGTTTGCATAAGTTTCTGCAGTTGCCCAATCTTCCATAATCAACGCAACTCTTGCACGGATACCTTGCACAACGCTAACATCAATATTACTTTTTGCGGCTCTTGCCTTACCTGTAAGTAATGTTTCGGCTAAAGTAAGGTCTCCAATGATCTGCGTATAAACCTCTTCCACAGTTCCTCTTGGTTTACCTACGGAAGCTTCTTCTGTATAAACCGGCACGCCTGCCTTTGTTTCATTGCCTTTATAGGTTTGCTGGTAATAGTTGATCAGGTAAAAATAAGCATATGCCCTTATCCCGTACAATTGGCCTTTTATAGTTTCTTTTTGAACAGTGGTAGCGTCAGGAATTGCATCAACAACAGATAAAAGTATATGCGCCTGTTTGATCAGGTCATAATACATGAACCACATAAAATCAGATTGCCTGTTTGCATTTGCATTTCCTGATTCTGTATAATTATAATCAGTATTGAACCAGCCATAACCCTGTGAATGAACAACCATATCATTGCCCATAAGATCCTGTGCAAGATCAAATCCTTTCTGGCCAAAAGCGTCATGCCTTGTCACACCCGGGTCTACACCAATTCCATATGCAAATTGTTCTTTATTGGCACCATCAAGTGCTGAGTAGATGGCGGAAACCTTACTCAGGAATTCTTCGCGGGAAATACCGTTTGAAGGTTTTGTTTCAAGGTAATCTTTTTTACAACTGGCAAGCATAATCAGCAGGCCCATTGAAACAAATACAAATATTTTTTTCATAATAGTTTTTTTTACGTTTTATTGTAGATTAACAGTAACGCCTGCGCTTACTGTACGGAATGGGGTATAAGTTGCGTCTGCTGTACCAGTGAATGACCTTTGTGGATCCATTCCTTTTTTAGCCGTAAATAACCATGCATTATCCACGTTCACAAAAACCTGTGCACCGGCCAGGCTCATGTGATTTGCCATTGATGAAGGCAAGCGGTAACTAAGTGTAACATTTTTAATATTGACGTAAGAGCCATCCACAAGCCATCTTGAAGATGCACCATCCTGACCGCCAATGCCTGCCTGCAATCTTGGAACATCAGTTACATCACCAGGATTTTGCCAGCGATCCTGTATATCTGTGCTGAATGCAAATCCGGCAGTTCCCCTATGCATAAGCCCGGCATAATTTGCATCATAAAAAAGGCCTCCATATGCAAATGTAGAAAGGATCGAAAGATCAAATCCCTTATAGTTAAATGATGTTGTAAAGCCGCCTGAGAATTTTGGCAATGCTGATCCGTGATAATAAAACGTAGCCTGGTTATAACTATTTGTGATCCCTTTACCTGTTACTTTTCCGTTTGCATCTAAAACGTCTTTATAATATAAAGCATCGCCATTTGAAGCATCTACCCCGGCATACTCAGGAAGCCAGAAATCAAATATTCCATGTCCTATAGATAATTTCTTTGTTCCGGTTATGATCCCGTTTCTTGAAGAAGGGCCCGGAGGAAGTTTAGTGATCTCATTTTTGAAATGAGTTAAGTTAAGATCTACTCTCCAGTTAAAATCTCTTGACCTGATAACGTTGTAGCCTAACTGAAGCTCAATACCGGTATTTTTCATGGTGCCTATGTTACGATACACACTGGCATAACCTGTTGAAATAGGCAGTGGCACATCAAACAATAGGTTATCAGAAACTTTATTGAACCAGTCAAATGTTCCTGTCAACCTGTTATTAAATACGGTGAAATCCATCCCGATATCTGTAGAAGCATTTTTTTCCCACTCGATGTCTGCGTTTGCAGGACGGGATTGCGGACTATATGAGCCATCACCAAAAGCAGAATAATAATAAAATTGGTATGAGTAATAAAGTGGTGCGCCACCCTGACTTCTAAGATCCTCATTTCCTGATTCACCGTAACTGGCTCTTAATTTTAACTCATTCAACCAGCCCACATTTTTAAGAAACTTTTCCTGAGACAATCTCCAGCCAAGGCCAACAGAATAAAATGTACCCCAACGTTTATCCTGGCTAAATTTTGAAGAACCGTCTGTACGGTAACTTCCTGAAAGAAGATATTTTTGATTGTAATCATAATTTACACTTCCAAAGTAACTTTCTATCCTATGATTATCCTCATTGGAGCCAGGTGCGCCGGTTGAATAAACCGAGTTCCCATTGTCAAGTTCAGATTGTCCCGGAAATAAAAATCCAGCAGCGCTTGCACTAAGGAAGTTGACCTTATATTTATAATTTTCATGGCCAACAAATGCCATTACATTGTTTTTTCCAAAGCTTTTCTTCCATGTTAATACTTCATTGCCTGTCAGCGAAACCTGTCTTGTATTACTTTTTGTAGAGCGTCCCCACGATTCCGGAGGGTTAGTAGCTGGTGCCGCATCTCCATATTGGTTATTCTGATAAGTTGTAGAGTTGTCAGAAAAATAATTAACTCCAAGAGTTGCCTTTAAGGACAATTCCTTTGTAAACTTTATTTCTGCAAATGCATTTCCGTTTCCATTGAAATCGTTGCTTGAACGATCATCCAGGTCAAGTGTGCCTCTTACATTTGAATTGCCGGCATATGGTCGCGTGCCCATTTGTGTAGGAACACCATAATCATATTTATGTCCACCCAATGTATCAACATAAGCACCTGTTGTAGTATTATGCTGGTAAACAGGATAGATCGGTCCCATATTCCTTGTATAATAAAATGGGTTTGTAGTGAATGCACCACCACTCGGTACTAATTGTGACTCAGATAATGCTCCATCAAGGCTAATACCGGTATTTAACCATTTTGTTGCCTTGGCATTTACATTCAAGCGGAAATTATAACGCTTGTAACCTGAATTTCTAACAATTCCATCTTCCTTTAAATAGCCTCCAGACAAGAAATAATCCGCAAAATCCGATGCGCCTGAAACGCTTAAGCTTGCATTGGTACGGGATGCCTGGCGAAATAAGGCATCCTCCCATGATTCGTTCCACAATAATTGTGCATTAGGATTTAATTTACCAGTCACAGAATCAACCAGTAGATTTCCTGGAACATTATAAGCATTATATACAAGGCCGCCATTACTTGTAAGTACATTAGAAGCTTTGATCCCAGCTACAGAAGCATTGTCAAAAGTTCCTGTATTCATATAGTTATTTCTATAAGCTTCCCAGAACAATTCATAATATTGTTTAGAATCAACCCTGTCATATTCAGGAATACCTCTGCTCATAAAACCTTGCTTTACACTTACAATAACTGCAGGCTTGCCTTTTCTGCCTCTTTTGGTTGTGATCATGATCACACCATTTGCAGCACGTGAGCCGTATAAAGAAGCTGCCGCAGCATCTTTTAAAACTGTTACTGATTCTATATCATCTGTGGATAAGGAAGTGATAGAACCATCGTATGGTACGCCATTTAAAACATATAATGGAGCGCTGTTAGCATTTACAGACCCAACTCCGCGAATAAGTAGTGCAGCCCCGGTGCCTGGTTGTCCGCCACCGTTAGTAGCTATTATCCCCGGAACCAAACCTTCAATGGCTTTGGTAACATCAGTAACCTGTTGTTTTTGAATTGTGGCCGAAGAGATCGTATTCTCTGAACCGGTGAACGCTGTCTTCTTTATTGTTCCATAAGGAACAGTAACAACCACACCTTCAAGCTCAGTAGTGCCTGGCCGCATTGCAACATTGTACTTTCCGCTCGCAATAGAAACTGAGATCGTTTCCATGCTTACAGAAGAGATCACCAATGTTTTTGCATCTGCAGGAACAGTAAGGGTATATTCACCCTGTGCATTTGTAGATGTTCCAAGCCTGGAACCTTTTACGACCACAGAAACACCGGACAAGGCTAACCCTTGTTCATCGGTAATCTTTCCAGTGATCGTTCGTGTTTGTGCAATTCCATTCGACAGCAATAGAAATATCGCTGCGAGCATTAGAAGAAGTTTTCTCATGTGCATTTTAGTTTTTGATTAGGAAAATTAAAGCGGCATTCCCGATTTAATCATTGAATAGACAAACTGATTTAACAATTTGCTGCACAAAGTAAAGCATTTTTGCTTTATATATCAATGGTGCATGAAATTATCAGTGGTGGTCTAACGTTAGAATCCGTTATTTATTGTGAGTCAAATGGCAGGTTTTTTAGCTTTCTTTTTTGGATCTAGCAATAGCAATAGTACGGGCAACAATACAAGATTCGTGAGTGTAGCCACAAACAGTGTAACAGACGTTAACCAGCCAAGCGCAAACGTGCCTCCGAAATTGCTTGCACAAAATATAATAAAGCCTGCGGTAAGTACCAGCGAGGTATAAACAATACTTAGCCCTGTCTGGTGAATGGTGCTCTTAACAGCAGCAGGAACATTGTTGTTCAATGCAGCCAGGTCCTGCTTGTAGTTTACCAGGAACCGGATGGTTATATCTACTGCAATACCAAGTGCCACACTGAATATTAGAACAGTAGAAGGTTTTAATGGAACCCCAACCCAACCCATGATCCCGGCAGTCACAATAAGCGGAATTACATTTGGTATTAGCGAACAGACAAGTATCCTTACAGATCTGAACAAATACAACATGCACAGCGCAATAAGCAGGAACGCCCAAAGGATGCTTTCTTTCAATCCATTAATGATAAACCGGCTTCCTTCCAGAAAAGTTATACTCGTGCCCGTTAAGGTTACTTTATAACTACTGTCAAATATCCTGGCTACATTTTTTTGAATAGTGTCTAGAATAACAGGCAGTCGTTCCGTGCCTACATCAGCCATACTCATGCTTATACGCAGGTATTGTTCAGAAGTGTCTACAAATGATCCCACAAGTTTCAGCATGGCCGAATCCTTTGTATCTAATGAATGCGATTGTTTCTTGAACTGTAAATTCCTAAGGGTCTTATGAAGGTCTTGCAATGGATTTCCAAATCCCGGAAGCGTATAAGTTGAATCACCAACACCTTCACTTAAAGCCTGGTAAGAAAATTTTATCCCGTCAACAACAGATAACGGTTTACCCACATTGGGTTGTAATGCCAGTACAGAGTCCTGGAAACCCGCGATCTTCCTGATATCAACAGTAGGCTTTAAAATGCCCTTCGGTGATTTTGTATCTACCACGATCTCCAAAGGCATAACACCCTTAAAATTCTTTTCAAAGAATTTAAGATCGGTAAATATCTTATCATTTTTCGGGAGATCGTCAACAATATGTCCTTCAGATCTGAGCCTTGTCATTCCAGCAATAGCGAACAATAAAACAGCAGCAGTCGTGGCAAGCACTATCCCTTTATACTGAAATGCCCACGTTTCAACCTTTCCAAGAAATGCTGTGATCCATTTGTTCTTAAGGTATTTTAGTTGCCCTTGTTTTGGAGAAGGTAAAAAACTTAATACTGATGGAAGTAAGATGAAGGAAACAACAAAGATCACCATGATACTTACTCCGGCCACTACACCGAACTCTTTTAGAATGGCACTTTTTGTTAAAGCAAATACAGCAAACCCGATCGCGGCAGTAAGGTTGCAGAACAAGGTGACAATACCCATTTTACTTACCATGTTTACAAGTGCATTTGTTTTTCTTTCTTCTTCAGTAGGATAAACATTCTGCAAATAAGAGGTATGGTATTTATTTATAAAATAGATACAGTTCGGGATACCAATAACAACAACCAGTGACGGTATCAATGCAGTTAGTAACGTAATATTGTAGCCGCAGAGATAAGTAAGGCCTAGTGTCCATATAACGCCGGTTACCACAACGGCAAGAGATATAAGTGTTGTGCTGCCAGACCTAAAAAATAACAACAGGATCAGCACACTTAAGGCAAGCGAACCGAATAGAAATAATTTCATTTCCTTCTGGATCCGATCGGCAACAAGCGTACGTATAAGTGGCAGGCCACTTAAATAGACCTCGGTTCCGGTTACAGTTTCAAATTCACTTGTTGCTGCAGTGATATCAGCAACGATCTTTGTCCTGCCGGGGGAATTTAAAACATCCCTGTTTATCCTCACACCCATTAAAAAAGCATGTGTTTCTTTATTGTAAAGGAGCGCCCTGTAAAAAGGAAGATTGAAAAAAACTTTAGAAACACTATCTAATGTGGACTGTGATCCTATCATTTCAGGGAATATCTTTACCGCTGATAACTTACCGTTTGAATCAGGCTGCAATGCAACTGCTGCCGGAACACTGACAATATCTTCAACAAATTTTACCTGCCTTAATTTTTTCTGTAATTGCTGGTATGCCTGGAAATTTTTTAAAGTAAAAAGATCATTTGTTTGGATACCCACAACAAGAAGGTTACCATCATCTCCAAAGATCTTTTTAAAAGCAAGATATTCCTGGTACCGTGGATTGTTTATAGGAATCGCCTTAGAGAATTCATAGTTAAGCTTCACCTTTGTGGCAAAATAACCCATGATAGCAGTACCCAGGAACAACAATATTAACAAGACAACCCTGTTCTTAATTACTAATTTTCCTAAATGCTGCCACATAATAAAGAAGGTTGGATGCTAAAAGATCAATTATTGTGCAAAGAAAGATGATTTGATGGTGAATATGATTTTTCGAACAGCCTATCTTGCTTACAGAAGTTTAGAAGGTGTAGGGTTTAGGGTTTAGAAATACTGAATACCATGATAATTATACTATAAATAAACCTCCCTAAACCCTAAACTCTAAACGCTAAACTTCTTCATGATTTACAAAACAAAAGGTATTGTTCTCAAAAACATCAAATATGGTGAAACAAGCCTTATTGTAACAGCATACACTGAACTATTTGGTCTTCAAACCTACATTATTAATGGTGCACGCACATCAAAAAGTGCCGGCAATAAAGCGGCAATGTTTCAGCCATCTGCAATTCTCGAGATGGAAGTATATCACAATGACCAAAAGGAAATGCAACGGATCAGGGAATGCGGCTGGTCTTTTTTATATAACAATATATTAAGTGATGTTGTAAAGAATTGCATCGCATTATACATGGTAGAACTGCTACACAAAACCCTGAAGCAACCCGAACAAAATGCTGACCTGTTTTATTTTTGCGAGGACATACTTATCCGCCTGGATAGCGAAGCAAAAAATATTGCCGCTAATTTCCCGTTGTTTTTTTCCCTACACCTCGCTGATTTTTTTGGATTTAAAATTGACAGTCACAATATCCATAAAGAAGAATACTTTCTTGATCTGAAAGAAGGAGCATTTGTTGCGCATCAGCCAACCCATCCGCATTTTGTTGATCCTGGCAAGGCATTCATTACCGCCGAATTATTGAAAATGCGGGTGCCCATGGAATTAGAGCAACTGAAATTAAATCAACAATTGAGAAGAGATCTTTTAATGAAATACCAGGAATACTATGCCTTGCATATCCAGGATTTTGGTAAGATGAAAACATTGCCTGTGCTAAATGAAATTCTAGGTTGAGGTCTCTATAATACCCTTTCTGATCGGAACTTGTTATTTTCATTCTTCTTTATACCAATAATTCCTGGCTTTTTACCTATTTCAAAACTTCCGAAGTCCTTCTCAATTCTTAATGCCCTTGCACCATTCATCGTAGCCCATTGTAACATCATTTCCATTTCCAATTCCGGAAAGTGCTGTTGTAATGTGTTTATTTCTTCAATGATACTAAGCTGACTGTTAGAAGCAAGACTATCCGTACCTAAAACAATATTACAATCGTTACCCACAAACAATGGCACATCCGGCAGTTTATTACTGATATACAAATTTGCATTTGGACAAAGGCAAAAATATATGCTGAGGTTGTTGGAACTATGTTTTGTACTTGCTTTTACAAATTGCAGATCCTGTTCCTGTGTAGCAACATTATGAACTAAGAGGATCGATTGCCCATTTGTAAACTGTGGAAGCCAGGATTGCAGACTTGTCTTTCCTGTTGGCTTGAAAAAGGAAATATCGATATTCATCTTTTCATACATTCTTACCAGGTCGCCATCACCTTTCAGAAAAAAAATATTCTCATCGTCAGCTTCCTGGTTGTGAATCGATAAGATGCTGTTCTTAGGTAAGGAATTTATTTTTCTTAATAACGTTGGAGAAACGGAATAGGGCGCATGTGGTACAATAGAGTTAACAAGTAATGATTTTGAAAATGCTTCAGATATTTCACCAGCATTTTTAAACCTGCTTTCAGAAACTGATTCGGTAAATCCAGCCACCTCGATAAAATTGTGATAATATAACCTATGATTTTTCTTTTGTGGAATTGTGTGGGTGTTGTTACAAATATCTCCCACTGCAACAATCCCTTCCTTTAGCATGGAATCCTCTGCACCAGCAATTGATCTTAGGATCAGTGCTTCATCAAAGTTTCTTTCGGTAACTACTTTATAAACGAAATCTGTCAGGCCGGAATATTTAGGTATAAATTCTTTTAAATGAGACAATTCAAGATGGCAATGGCAGTTGATAAAACCGGGACTTAAAATTCCATCGATCGATTCGATATCATTTCCGGCATCTTCTTCTAAAACAATATCAATTATACGACCCTCGTTGTCAGTAAGCAATACGTTTTCGCCCTCCAGGAATTTTTCACCCGTAAAAATTTTGTCAGCCTTGAACTTTCTATACAAATTGATTCATTGATATAATGTAAATTTGCCGCCCCTTCCATATGCCGGTCAGGCCGGCTATGAAGTACAAGCGTAATTGGAGCTTGTAAAAATAAAAATACAATATGTTAGATAAACTGGATGCTATAAAAGGAAAATTTGATAACCTGGGTGTTGCTCTCACCAATCCTGAGATTGTGAATGACAACAAAAGATACAGTGCGATGAGTAAAGAATATCGTAGCCTGGAAAAAATTGTAAACCGCAGGAATGAATACGTAAAAGTTTTAGAGGATATAGAGTTTAATAAAGAAGTTTTGAATTCAGATGATGAAGAAATGAGAGAAATGGCAAAGTTGGAGATCCCGTCATTAGAGGAAAGAAAGGAACAGCTGGAAAAAGAATTAAGGAACATGCTTATTCCAAAAGATCCCTATGATGAAAAAAATGCGATACTGGAGATCAGGGCTGGAACAGGTGGCGATGAGGCCTCTTTGTTCGCCGGAAACCTGTTAAGAATGTACTTAAAATATTGCGAAAAAAAAGGATGGAAAACTGCCTTGCTCAGTGAAAGTGAAGGAACTGTTGGCGGATTTAAGGAGGTACAGGTTGAAGTTGTAGGAGATGATGTTTACGGAACGCTAAAATTTGAAAGTGGTGTTCACCGGGTGCAGCGGGTCCCGGATACTGAAAGCAGCGGAAGAGTACATACCAGTGCTGCTACAGTCGCAGTAATGCCCGAAGCTGAAGAAGTTGATTTTGAATTGAAGGAATCCGATGTTAAAATGGAGACTGCCCGGAGCGGTGGCGCAGGCGGACAAAATGTAAACAAGGTAGAAACCAAAGTTTTTCTTACACATAAGCCAACCGGTATTGTTGTGGTTTGCCAGACAGAAAGAAGCCAATTGGGTAACAGGGAAAAGGCTATGGATATGTTGCGAACAAAATTATATGATGAAGAAGTTCGCAAAGCTGAGGAAGCCATTGCACATAAAAGAAAAAGCCTCGTTAGTACGGGGGACAGGAGTGCAAAGATCAGGACTTACAATTATCCCCAGGGAAGGGTTACAGATCATAGGATCGGGCTCACTGTTTATAATCTCGATGCCGTATTGAATGGCGAGGTACAGGAGTTCATTGATGCTCTTCAGTTTGCTGAGAATGCAGAGAAGCTTACTATTCAGGTTTAATCCATTTTATAATCTTATTCATATCTCTCACCAATTGCCACAGTGGATTGTTAAAAGATCCTTAATCCATAAATCTATTTTTGCCGATTAATCGTTATTATAAGTTGTTATCTATAAAAAAAGGGGTATAAAAGTATTATTGGATGTTGTGTGGCATTGTTCGGCAGGGATTTTGTTTTATTATTATTAGTTCTTTCTAAAAAATATGCCGTGGGCCCGGAATAAGTGAAAAAAATTTTTGGCATCGTGTTTGCAAACATAAGAATAGAACACAAACTTTAATAGTCAATTTTCTCATAAGCAGTTAGTTTTGGTAAACGGCCCCTGTTTCTACAGGGGCCTTCTTTTTTCCATTATTTCTCAAAGCTTTAAATCCACTAACATAACTGGGGTATCGTGGAAATCCATGACCAGTATTTTGCAAGGAACGAGCATTATAACCCAGTTCTGAATTCATTAATTATAAATTAATACCAATTACTTATCCTTTGAACAGAACTATCCTAAAGTAAAATGAGAACTTTAACTTTGCGAAAACTTATATTAGATTTTGGCAACGACAGCTACGAGCAGGAAATCCTTTTTTAGCCGTATCAAAAATGGAAAAGATACAGCTCCAAATGCCGAAATGAGTTTTATTGATCACCTGGAAGCCTTGAGGTGGCACCTTGTAAGGGCTGTGATCGCATGGCTTGCTGCAGCTATTACGATATTCATTTATATAGATTGGGTTTTTGACAAGATCGTTTATGCACCTGCCAAATCTGGGTTTATTACTTATAGGACCCTGTGTAATATTAGCCATAAGCTGCATTTAGGGGAATCTTTGTGTATGCCACCGGTAAATATTCCCCTTCAAGGAAATACTATCAGCGGACCTTTTATGTCGGCGCTTTCAATTGCCATGATGGGAGGGATAGTAATTGCTTTCCCATACCTTTTTTGGGAACTCTGGAAATTTGTAAAGCCAGCATTGTCGCCAAAAGAAAAAAAATATGCAAGAGGCAGCCTTTTCTGGGTTTCATTGTGCTTTTTCACCGGTGCCGCCTTTGGATATTTTTTACTTGCACCTTTCACTTTTAATTTTTTAGCAAATTTTCAGTTAGGTTCAGTCGGTGCTTATAAGTATATGCCAACACTTGATGATTATGTGGATACTTTGAATAGCATTATCATTGGCTGCGGTATCTCATTCGAGCTTCCCATCCTGGCTTTTGTGCTTGCCCGGATTGGCATCATCACTGCCCAGTTCCTTCGTACCTATCGAAAATATGCATTCGTCGTTATACTTATTATTGCCGCTATAATAACACCTTCACCAGATTGGACTAGCCAGGTCCTGGTATCAGTTCCATTGCTTTTATTATATGAGATCAGCGTAATTCTTTGTGCCCGTGTAGATAGGCAAAAAGAAAAAGAAGAAAAGGAATGGAGTTGACATTTAACTGATAAATAATAGAACTTAAGGGATAAATATTTTATCTTTATAAGAGGCTACGTCCTGTTTTTTAATATTAACCAATGTCAATCCAAAAACGTGTACACATTTGATAGATCGAAACCAATTGCCATCGGATGCGACCATGCAGGTTTTGATTGCAAAGAAGACCTGATATCCTTTTTGGAAGCAGAAGAAATGGCTTATGATGACTTTGGCACTTACAATAAAGACTCGGTAGATTATCCTGATTTTGCACATCCTGTAGCCACAGCTGTTGAAAACGGCAGGGCATCATTTGGAATTTTACTTTGCGGTAGTGCCAATGGGGTTGCTATTTCAGCCAACAAACACCAGGGAATAAGGGCAGCAATATGCTGGGGAGAAGAACTTGCCGAACTTGCACGGAAGCACAACAATGCAAATATAATTTGTATTCCTGCTCGCTTTGTAAGAGATGGTGATGCCGAAAAAATGCTGGATGTTTTCATGAACACTGCATTTGAAGGTGGCAGGCATGCTAATCGCATTGATAAGATCCAGGTGAAATAGGATCGATATGCCAATCTTAACAGTTCCTCTTTATTGTCCATTATTTACAGCCAATTGATATTTTCCGCACTATCCACGATTCCATTTATCCCTGTTTCCTGATCTCACCGTTTATAAAATAAAAAGTGAAACTTACCTGCATTAATTTATTTTGCTTCAAATAACATTATGAAAAAAATTGTAATCGCTTCATTGCAGTTGCTGCTTTCTATGCACCTGTTTGCACAAAATAATGACGCTGTTAAATATGCGGCCACTATTACAGCAAAGGAATTGCAGGATCGCCTGACTGTTCTTGCAAGTGCAGATATGCAGGGGCGGGAAACAGGCACCGAGGGCCAGCGAAAAGCAGCTGCCTATATAGAGAACGAGTTTAAATCTATTGGACTAAAACTGGCAGTTGGAATGACAGGATATCAACAGTTTTATCCACTTTATAAGGACAGTACTTTAAAAGTAAAATTAGAGATCGGGAAAGAAGCTGAATATGGAAAGGATTATGTTGTCCCTGCAAATAATAATGAGACCGGGGAGTTCAAAAGTGACAGGCTGGTTTTTGCAGGCTATGGAATTGAGGACAGTAGTTATACCGACTATGCTTCCGTTGACGTAAAAGGAAAGGTGGTCGTGATGTTTTTGGGTGAACCTAAGATCGAGGGGAAATATCTAGTATCGGGTACAGGCCATAGCAGTGTATGGACATTTCCCGGCTTATCAAAAAAACTATCACTTGCTGCAAGTAAAGGAGCAGCTGGTGTGTTGGTTATAAATCCAATGCAGCCCGTTTTTAATACCAAGGTATCCGAAAGCACAAAAAAAACAAATCTCTATTATCCTAAAGGATCAACGGAGAAGTTTTCCAATTATGCAATAATATCACACGAGTTTGCGAAATATTTGCTCGGTGATAATGCAGATAGCCTTATGTCATTAGCTAAAAGCAGCAGTCGCTTCCCACATACGTTCATTCCTGAAAGATCGATCAAGACAAAATATAAATACATAGAGGACAGGATCCTGATCGAAGCAAGTAATGTTATCGGGATAATAGAAGGTACGGATAAGAAGGATGAATATATTTTCCTTACGGGGCATTATGATCATCTCGGCATGAAAGATGGTAAGATCTATTATGGAGCGGATGACGACGGAAGCGGAACCATAGCAGTGATACAAATGGCAGCGGCATTTGCAAAGGCCAAAGCTGATGGAAACGGGCCGAGACGAACGCTGGTGTTCATGACCGTTAGTGGAGAGGAAAAGGGGCTTTGGGGCAGTGAATATTACAGTGATAACCCGGTGTACCCGCTTGAAAAAACAAGTGTTGACCTAAATACAGATATGGTAGGCAGGACGGATACTGAAAGGCAAACCAGTGATACATTGAATTATGTTTACGTTGTTGGCCATGATAAACTTAGCAGCGATCTGCCTGTTATCAACGAAGGCGTAAATAAACAATTTACCAACCTTGTTCTTGATTATAAATTTGACGATCCCAATGACCCAAACCGAATATATTTCCGCAGCGATCATTATAATTTTGCACGTAAAGGCGTTCCTGTTCTATTTTTTTACGACGGTATGCTGAAAGCAGATTATCACAGGACTACAGATACCATAGATAAAATAAACTGGACCTTATACGAAAAAAGGGTTCACATGATATTTCACACGGCATGGGAAATGGCAAACAGGGAAGAAATGCTGAAAAGAGATATTCCGTTGCCCGAGAGTGCTAGGAAAAGATAGTAACAGCGATGGAAACTGTTTAATAACTGTCATACTAATTTAAATCGAGTACATTGTCATTCTTATTTACATCTGGAACATATGTGCTGCCCAGCCTGATAGATTTGATCTTTTTGTCGGAGTTAAACTTAATGATCACCATCTTATTTCCTTTTTCCCAAACAGAAATGTTACGGTGAATTTTTTCGAAGCTTTTATCACTATACATTACCCTTAGATCAATGGGGACCGGTTTATTTCCTTTTGATTCTATTATCACCTGTTTTTGATTTCCAATATCCAGTACTTTTTTAATTCCAAGGTCTGGTACACCACCATCAAAGAACCAACGCTTCCAGAACCAATTCATATCCTTGCCGCTCCCTGCATTTATACTGTTGAAAAAATCATTCGGTACCGGATGCCTGCCATTCCAGTTCCTGAAATAATTGTGTAAGCCTTTATAAAATAATTCATCGCCAAGCATATCCTTTACAAATAAATAACCCATTGCAGGCTTAGGATAACTATTGGTAAACATTGAGGTGCCGGTTAGAAGTGTGGTTAATGTTGTTACCGGGACATCGATCTCCATTCCCGCGGATCTTTCATACCGTTCCACACCATAATTGTCAACAATACTGGAATCGATCATGGGCGAGATAAGCCACTCACCGATCGTTGCCCAGCCTTCATCCATCCATCCGTATTTCGTCTCATTGATCCCCATATAAAAAGGGAACATTGTGTGAAAGATCTCATGGTCAGTTAATTCAATACTTTCGATTCGGTCTTCCAATGGATTGTCATTTACCATCATGGGATATTCCATTTGATCAAGCCCATCGAAAACTGTTTCATGGCTATAAGGAAAAGGCCATTTTGGAAATTTAAAACTCATGGCCTCAATTGTTTTACGAGCATCGGAAACCACGTTAAAATATTCCCGATGTTTTGAATTGAAAACTGCGTCTACCCTCGTTCGTCTTCCTGTGGTTTTATCCACGACCAGGCTTGAACTTTGCCATAAATAATGATCACTTAAAGCAAACACCATATCAGTAACATTGGTTGCTTCAAATATCCAGTTTGTAAGGCCTTCATTCTTTGTTAGGCGGTCATTTTTAACGTCAATACTATCAATGATGTTCACAAATCCATCGGCTGTTTCCGCCTGCTGTAAGCGCTGAATATATTTCGCCTTTAAA
>JBDSDG010000067.1:0-9668 GCA_039920685.1 Ferruginibacter sp. | reverse complement strand
AAGCGCATCCAGGAGTTAGAAAAGAAAATGCTGAATGCAGAGAAGAAAAAATTCGAAGCACAGCAAAGGCAGATAATAAAGATCAGGGAAGCGCTGTTTCCTTTAGGTGTTTTGCAGGAACGTGTAGACAATTTAATGCCTTATTATTCTGAATACGGCCGGAGATTTCTTGAAATGGTGTACCAATATTCAATTGGTTTGAAGAACGAGTTTTGTATCGTGGAGGAAAGCTGATAGTTCAAAGTTCTTAGTATTTAGTTCATAGTTAAGTCAACCCTAAACTCTAAACTTTAAACTTCCTCACCCATGCACTCTCTTCACCATATCCATAACCTGGCTTTCCAATTCAAGTTTAAATTCACTCAGCATTTTTGACAACTGCTCATCTTGTATTGCAAGTATCTGCACAGCCAGTATACCGGCATTCTTTGCTCCATTCAATGCTACGGTAGCAACCGGAACCCCGGGGGGCATTTGTAAGATTGAAAGAACTGAATCCCATCCATCCATTGAATTAGAGGATCTCACTGGTACGCCAATTACAGGCAGTGTTGTATAGGATGCTACCATTCCCGGCAAGTGAGCTGCACCACCGGCGCCTGCAATTATAACTTTGATCCCCTTTCTTTTTGCTTCCATTGCATACACTCTCATCCTTTCCGGTGTGCGATGTGCCGAAACAACTGTTATCTCGAAGGCTACCTGAAACTGTTTCAAAATATCTGCTGCTGCCTGCATTACCGGCAGATCGCTTTCACTGCCCATGATGATCCCTACACTTGGTTGCATTGTTGTTATTTATACAAAGAAAAACAAATTTTTACCGGTTTTTTGTAAACTTTAAATATTGATTTTTTTATTACTGCCCTCCTGCCTCTTATGTACGAATACCATCAGCCAGTTAAATACAGCATTTGAGAACTATAAATTACCCCAACAATTATTAGATCTTGCATTACTGCGGTTTCAATATAAGCAGGCTACTTTCGTTGATGTAAGAAATGCGCAGCAAAGCTTTGAAGAATCCGGTTTTCGTCTTGTCAATTTAAATTATGTGGCAAAATCTGCGGAGATAGAGTTGAAGAGGCTTTCGAATGCCTTACTGCCTTGATGAAGGGTTGAAGGATTGGGGAAGTACATCCATTTTAAACCATTAAAGCCCTTCAAACGATATTATACAATTTTCAACTCTGATCTAACTTTCAACAATTGCTTCACCTGTTTTGCCTTATACAATAGATCCTGGTGTTCATTGCTAAGGATTGTAACATGTCCCATCTTTCGTCCGGGCCGCGTTTGTTGTTTACCATAAATGTGCACGAACACATTGTCCATTGCGAGAACTTCGTGTAGTCCTTCATAAATTGCCTCTCCTGAGTAATTTTCTTCGCCAACAAGATTTACAATTGCTGCTGGTAGAATATGGTCTGTATTACCCAATGGATAATTAAGAATGATTCGCCAAAGCATATCAAACTGGCTGCTATAACATGCTTCAATAGTATGATGCCCGCTATTGTGTACACGTGGTGCAGTTTCATTCACAAAAACATCATCTTTTATATCAACAAATAATTCAACAGCGAAGATTCCGGGGCTTTTTAATTCCTTCACTACCTTAAGCGCAATGGCTTCTGCTTTCCAAAATACTTTTTCAGGTAAAACGGCTGGACTAACCTGGTGACTCAACAAATTAAGCCGTTCATCAAATACCATATCAACCGGAGCATATAAAGTTGTTTCACCAGCATTCCCCACCGCAATAATAATTGCGATCTCTTTTTTTATAGTGATCATCTTCTCAAGCACCGCATCTTTATCAAACCCTGATTTAATTTCTGATGCATCTTTGATCACTTGCACCCCTTTGCCATCATATCCACCAATGGCTAACTTGTGAACGGCTGGAAGAAATGAAATATGTTGTTGCACTTCTTGCAGGTTTGCCGTGGTAACGAAATCACTGGTTGGAATTTCATTGTCGTGGTAGAAGTTTTTTTGCAGGATCTTATTCCGAATGATCTTTAATGCAGAAGGTTTTGGATAAACTGTTAATCCTTCCAGTTCTAATTTTTCTAATGCTTCCAGGTTTACGCTTTCAATTTCTATAGTGATCGCATCAAGGCCTTTCCCAAAATTATAGACATCATCAAAACTGGTTATATCTCCTTTAAGAAAATGATGACATAAATGGGCGGATGAGCAGTTCGGATCCATTTCTAAAATGAAAGTTTCAACAGGATAATTTATGGATGCCTGTAATAGCATTCTACCTAATTGCCCGCCACCAAGGATGCCCACTTTTTTCATTTGGCAAATATATCAGGAAAAGGCCACTAACAATATCTATCACTGATAGCATAAAGAAAACTTCCCACGAATACACGAATAATTAAACGGACAATTATTTATCTGATGCCTCTATCAATATCATTTTGCACAAAAGTTTACCAGTTAAACCTTCCTTTCATCATAAAAACAAATTATCTTTGAAACACAAATGATCCCGGATTATCCTCATAAAATATTTGGCGACAAACGCATTAATTACTCCTTGTTAATGATCACGCTGGCAATGGATTCCGCAAGCTATTAGTATAGTGGTATGAATGAGAGTCTATTTATATTTTAAAAAGAAATTTATGGAAGCAACATCAATAGCGAAGCAGGAAATTCTTAATGGAACAAAAGATTTTCTTCCGTTAATGGGAACAGATTATGTAGAATTTTATGTTGGTAATGCAAAGCAGGCCGCACATTTTTATAAGACCGCATTTGGGTTTGAATCCCTGGCATATGCAGGTCCGGAAACGGGTTTAATGGACAGGGTGAGTTATGTGATCCGCCAGAACAAACTCACTTTTGTTCTTACCACGGCTGTACGGATGAATAATGAAATTGCGGATCATGTTTACAAACATGGAGACGGAGTAAAGATACTCGCTCTGAAAGTTGAAGATGCCTCCGATGCATGGCAGCAAACTACGAAAAGAGGTGGCAAAAGTTATATGGAACCGAAGACATTAAATGATGCTGACGGTCAAATCGTGTTAAGCGGAATTTATACATATGGTGAAACAGTGCATCTTTTCGTTGAAAGAAAAGATTATAACGGCGTATTTATGCCTGGTTTTAGAAAATGGGAATCAGAGTATAAGCCTGCATCTACCGGTCTTCAATATGTAGATCATTGTGTTGGAAATGTTGGTTGGAACCAGATGAATCCCTGGGTAAAGTTCTATGAAGATGTGATGGGTTTTAGAAATATTCTCAGTTTTGATGACAATGATATTTCCACTGAATACTCTGCTCTTATGAGCAAAGTGATGAGCAATGGAAATGGATTTGTGAAGTTTCCGATCAATGAACCTGCAGAAGGAAAGAAAAAAAGCCAGGTTGAAGAATACCTTGATTTTTACAATGGAGAAGGCGTGCAACATGTGGCAATAGCTTCGAATAATATCATTGATACTGTAACTGATCTTCAAAGCAGGGGAGTAGAATTCTTAAAGATCCCAGAAAGCTACTATGCGGATGTGTTAGATAGGGTTGGCCAAATAGATGAGGACCTGGCCCCATTAAAAGAATTGGGGATACTTATTGACCGAGACGAAGAAGGATATCTTTTGCAAATATTCAGTAAACCTTTACAGGATCGTCCGACATTATTTTTTGAGATCATTCAACGCAAGGGCGCAAAAAGTTTTGGCAAGGGAAATTTCAAGGCACTGTTTGAAGCCCTGGAAAGAGAGCAGGATGCCCGGGGCAATCTGTAGAAATCAATCAAATGTTATAAATTAGTTGGCGGAACTTGTAAAATTTCGCAGTCTAATAGTAATTACCGCATGAGAAGGGTTTTTTAACAAAAAACAATTCAGGAATTTATTTATTTTCACGGCCAACTGTTTTTTTATATGAAGAATTTGATGAGGCTTTTTAATTTATTAATGATTTTGAAATTAGCGATGCCCGGGTTTGCACAGAATTCTTATATTGGCATGCAGCGGTCCTCCTTCAAGACTTCAGATATATTTAGCAGGATGGAAGATTCTGTAAAAAAACAGTTTGAAAAACAACATTTATCATGGCCTCCGGAAGCAATGTATGTGCGCTCATTTAAGTATGACCGGCAATTAGAGGTCTGGGTAAGAAGTGCTGCAAAAGAACCTTTCAAACTCTTCAAAACTTATAAGGTTTGTATGCAGAGCGGAACGATGGGCCCAAAACGCATGGAAGGTGATTACCAGGTCCCGGAAGGTTTTTATCACATCAATGAATTCAATCCGAATAGCAATTATCATCTGTCACTGGGGTTAAACTACCCAAACGCTTCAGATAGGATATTAAGTGATTCTGTTCGGCCCGGAAATGCGATCTACATTCATGGAAATTGTGTATCTACCGGCTGTATCCCCATAAGCGATATTCCTATGGAGGAAGTTTATATCATTGCAACAAATGTGAAGGCAAACGGCCAGGATTTTATACCAGTGCATGTTTTTCCTGTTCGCTATAATATGAAGAGATCAATGGAATACCTAAATGCCCAAATGAAAAATAATCCTAACCTCCAGGAGTTCAACCATAACATTCGCACCGTGTTTGATTATTTTGAGGCTAAGAAACAACTCCCGATTATACTAGTGAATAAAAAAGGTGAATACGTTTTGAATTGATTTATGATCTGTGATTGATGATCTATGATTTTGAGAACCTGATCAAATTCATACATCTTACATCCTCACATTCTCACATCCCCAAATCATATATCATACATCACACATCTTACATCTCTTCTATCTCATCAACACCTGGATCGTCTCCTGGGTCTTTTGTTCCAGAACAATTTCTTTTTCTTTTGTTAAATGGCTGATGGTTGCGTCATCATAATGCCTGATAGTAAGCAGGGTTAGATTCTTTTCAAGTTCCACATCAAACAACTCTGAAGCTGCCGCAGCAAGCTTATCTATTTTTTCCGCATGATCATCAAAAGAGCATAACAAGGAGATGGCCGTATTCTGTGACAAGTTTGGCTTGATCTTTAATTCACTATACAGATCATGTAATTGCTCAACGGGCTTGTCTTCCACAAATGAAAAATCTTTTGATTTGAACCGTAGCAATACCTGGTTATTCTTTTGTACAATAATAGGTGGGAGGTTTTTAGGCGTTGATCTGCTGATAGATGTTCCCGGAAGAGTAGGATCTAAAAAACTCTTTACATACAAAGGAATATTCTTGTTCTGCAATGGCTTAATGGTTTTTGGGTGAATCACCTGTGCCCCATAATATGCCATCTCTATCACTTCTGTAAAGCTCAGCGCAGGTATTATAGTGGCGGCCTTGTATTCCTTTGGATCAGAATTCATGACGGCCTCCACATCTTTCCAGATGGTCACACTTTCCCCATCGAGCAGGTTTGCAAAAATCGCTGCAGAAAAGTCACTTCCCTCACGGCCAAGCGTAGTGCTTTCATTTTCATCTGTTGAGCCAATAAATCCCTGGGTGATGATCACATCATATTCTTCAAAAAATGGTTTAATAACTTCCTTCATCTTATCAGCTGTAAAATCCCAATCAACAACAGCATCCCGGAAATTGTCATCAGTACGGATAATATCCCTGACATCTACCCATTTCACTTTTACATGTTGTTCTGATAAATAATTCGCAACAATGCTGCTGCTGAAAAGTTCCCCGCAACATACAACCTGGTCATAATAATAATCAAAGCTTTTTACAGGCTTGTCATGCAACATCCATTCGATCTCTGTAAAAAAATCTTTTAATTGTTGTTCAGCGGCATTCCAATTAACTATAATTAGGTATTTTAACGTTTTTAAATGCTGTTCCTTTAACTGTTCAAATAATTTCAATGCATCTTCCTGCCTGTTATCATAAAATGCCTCAACAACTTTTTCAAGTACATTGGTTGTTTTACCCATTGCCGAGATCACAACCAGTAATTTTTGTTCCTTATGATCGTTGATGATAGCAGCCGTATTTTTTATCCTTTCAATACTATTGATACTTGCGCCTCCAAACTTGTAAACCTTCATTTAAACTTATTTTGAATTTTGAAATATAAATTTTGAATTAATGAATACAGTGCTTTAATTTAAAATTCAAAATTTAGCATTTAAAATAATTTTTATTCGTTGCAAATCTAACTTCGTAAATTGTAAACCTGAAATTGTTTTATGGCTATTGATAGAAAAATACAGACACTCGATGAATTTACCATTCAGCAGATGAGGGATTTCCCGAACGCAACTGGTGAGTTGTCAGGATTGCTCCGTGATATGGGCCTGGCAGCAAAACGTGTACATGTTGAGGTGAACAAAGCAGGCCTAGTTGATATTCTTGGGGATGCTGGTACAATGAATGTACAGGGAGAAGAAGTGAAAAAGCTGGACGTTTTTGCAAACAACCAATTCATGGGCGTGCTGCAACACGGGATCAGTTGTGCAGGGATCGGAAGTGAGGAAATGGATGATATTGTTGTCTTTGATGATGAAGTAAGTAACCGGTCTAAATATGTATGCCTTTTTGATCCATTGGATGGTAGCAGTAATATTGATGTGAATGTTTCTATCGGAACCATATTCAGCGTTTTTCGCAGGGTTAGTGAATTGGGCAAGCCTGCCACACAGGATGATTTTTTACAACCGGGAACTCAACAGGTTGCTGCAGGTTACGTGATATATGGTTCTTCAACAATGCTGGTATATGCAACCAGGAGAGGAGTGAATGGTTTTACGCTGGACCAATCTATCGGTGAATTCACTTTGAGCCATCCGGATATAAAATGTCCTGATACAGGTAAAATGTATTCTGTAAATCATGGGAATTTTTTCCAGTATGATCAAAAAGTGAAAGAATATATAACCACCTGCCAGAAAAAAGACAGGACCAACGGCGGCCCATACACGCAAAGATATATAGGCAGTATGGTTGCTGATGTACATCGCAATCTTATAAAAGGCGGTATTTTTATGTATCCGGGTACTACAGATAAACCTAAAGGCAAACTAAGGTTGTTGTATGAGTGCAATCCTTTCGCATTCATCGTTGAAAAGGCGGGGGGGAAGGCCACAAATGGTGAAATAAGAATTCTTGATATCCAACCAACAGAGCTTCACCAGCGCACTCCATTCTTTATTGGCAGCAAGCTGATGATGGAAGAGCTTGAGAGCTTCATTAATATATAAGATGCGTGATGGATGATATGTAATTGCAGTGAAGATCATACATCATCCATCATAGATCATACATCACACACCATACATTGTACTTCAATGGCAAATACCATCATCTCCGTAAAGAACCTCGTAAAAAATTACGGAAATTTTAATGCAGTAAAAGATATTTCATTTGAGGTTTTTGAAGGCGAGATATTCGGGTTGCTCGGACCAAATGGTGCAGGAAAATCAACAACGCTGGAGATCATGGAAACACTTCGCAAAAAAACAAGCGGGGAAGTCATGATCGCCGGGATGGATCTTGACAAGCAACCGGATGAAATAAAAAAGATCATTGGCGTGCAATTACAGACTTCCGGGTTTTACCCCGGATTGAATCTGATCGAACTTATTCATCTTTTTGGAGGATTGTATAACAGGCCGGTGAATCCACTTGAACTTTTGAAAAAAGTTAACCTTGTGGACAAGGCCAAAAGCAAAAGCAAGGAATTAAGTGGAGGTCAAAAGCAACGATTCTCTATTGCGACAACTTTGATAAATAAACCTAAAATAGTTTTTTTGGATGAGCCCACGACCGGTCTGGATCCCCAGGCAAGAAGGAACTTGTGGGACCTGATAACCGAGATCCGCGATAATGGCACAACCGTTATTATTACCACCCATTACATGGATGAGGCGGAACAATTGTGCGACCGTATAGCTATTATGGATGAAGGCAGAATAATAAAGCTTGATTCTCCCGATAAAATGATTGATGACCTGGTTGCCAGTGGCTTCGAGCGGCCCAAACAAGTAAAAGCTGCTAACCTGGAGGATGTTTTTATACATTTAACAGGCAGGGAGATGAGAGATGAATAAAGTTCCTTTTATTTGCAGTTGAAAAATTTTAAACAAATAAAAAATAGTTAATGAAGAAATTGTTTATTTCCGCAGCCATCATGATATCTGCATCCGCTTCCATTGCCCAGTCTCCCAAAACAAATGCGCAGTCTCCTAAAGGAAAGACTCCTGCCACTGCTGATAAAGTTTTGATGAGAAGCCTGAATGATAGTTTTAGTTATGCCGCAGGCTTGAATATTGCAAATAATATGAAGGAGCAGGGTATAGGTAATATTAACGGAACATTGATGGCAAAGGCTATTAATGATGTTTTTAATAATAAGCCAAAAGCACTGTCAACCGAGCAAGCCAATTCATGCCTGCAAACACAGATGACCATTTATAACAGCGCGAAAAGCGCTGAAAGCTCAAAAAAGTCAGCCACTGAAATTGCAAAAGGCAAAGCATTCCTTGAAGCAAATAAATCAAAGGCGGGTGTCACAACCTTGCCTGATGGCTTGCAATACGAAATAATCAAGGCGGGCGACCCGGCAGGAACCAGGCCTTCTGCTCAGGATACTGTAGTGGTAAACTATGCAGGAAAGCTCATCGATGCTTCTGAAGATTTTGACAGCTCAACAAAAAACGGAGGTCCGGTTACATTTCCTGTTTCAGGCGTTATAAAAGGCTGGACGGAAATACTTCAATTAATGACCAAAGGAGCACATTGGAAGGTATATATTCCTGCTGAACTTGCTTATGGCGATCGCGGAGCCGGAGCTGCAATTCCTCCCGGTGCAACCTTAATATTTGACATTATGCTGGAGGATATTAAACCTGTGGCTGTAAAATAATGGAGAAATTAAAATATCCGCTTGGTAAATATATTGAGCAGCCATATTCTGAGAAGCAAGTACAGGAATGGCTGATTGATATCAATACACTACCACAACATATCGAGCATGCAATTATCAACCTTGATGAGGCCCAGCTAGATACGCCATATAGGGATGGGGGGTGGACAGTGAAACAAGTGGTGCATCATGTTGCTGATAGCCACATGAATGCCTATATCCGTTTTAAGCTTGGATTAACTGAGGACCAGCCAACGATAAAGCCATATCAAGAAGCATTATGGGCGGAGATGATCGATACAATTAAAATTCCCATCAATGTGTCTATCACTTTGTTATATGCACTTCACAAGCGCTGGTACGAGATACTTATCAATATCCGCGAAGAAGAATGGAACCGTACTGTTTACCATCCCGAACATAAGAAGGAAATGACGCTCTGGTATTTGCTTGGCATGTACGCATGGCATAGCAGGCATCATGTTGCGCATATTATGGGTTTGAGGGAAAGGAAGGGGTGGTGATGAAGTTTAAAGTTCATAGTTACTAAAAGTTTATAGTTGATATATAGACGATGAAATTTACTACCAACTAAGAACTATAAACTAAGAACTGGGAACTATGCAAGGCCAACATTCTTAAATCATAATTATTAATTCTTAATTTTCCTACTTGTCTTTTAAAACTTTATCATCCGAGTACATCAGCAAGCACCAGTATTTTAGTGCAAAAAAAGACAGCTATCAAACCATAAAAGGAAAAATAGTAGATCCGTATTTTGTTGTTGAGCTTC
>JBDSDG010000066.1:0-20265 GCA_039920685.1 Ferruginibacter sp. | reverse complement strand
CCAAAACATATTCTATAGCCGGACCAACAGTAAGCGCCAGGTTTGAAGGCAGTGTCCAGGGAGTGGTTGTCCAGGCCATCAAAAAAACTTCACCCTCAATATTATCAAACACAGTTATTCCTTCTTTTACCAGTTTGAACATTGCCACTGCACTTGTATCCTTTACATCTTTATATGTCCCGGGCTGGTTCAATTCATGCGAGGACAGGCCTGTACCGGCAGCCGGAGAATAGGGCTGAATGCTGACGCTTTCGTACAGGTATCCCTTCTTATACAATTCACTCAGGGTCCACCAAAGCGTTTCAATATAATTATTTTCAAAGGTCACGTATGGGTTATTTAAGTCAACCCAATAACCCATTCTTTTGGTAATGTCATCCCATTTGTCCTTATAGCGCATCACCACCTCCCGGCACTTCTTATTATAATCCTCAACGGATATTTTTCTTCCGATATCCTCTTTTGTAATTCCAAGCTCTTTCTCAACCCCTAGCTCTATCGGTAGTCCGTGGGTATCCCATCCACCTTTCCTTTTCACCTGGAAACCCTGCATGGTTTTATACCTGCAAACCAGGTCTTTTAGTGTTCTTGAAATAACATGGTGAATACCAGGCATACCGTTAGCGCTTGGCGGGCCTTCATAAAAAACGAATGCCTCTTTTCCCTCCCGGATCTCAATGCTTTTCTCAAATGCCTCAGTCATTTGCCATTTATCAAGGATTTCCTGGCTGATGCCTGATAGATTCAGATGCTGATATTCATTGTACCTGCCCGACATGATTGATAGAAAAGCTTTATATTAAAATAAGGCTGCAAAGTTACAAAATATACCAATGGAAATAATCTGTAGATAAAGGGATTTTTTAAACGAAAAATCGATGAATTACTGTTAAAACAGGCGCATTTATCCACATTTCAGGCCATTGGCATAGTATTCGTTCCTTTGTAGCCGAAATCAGATTCCTAAATATTTATGAAGACCAGTTTTTTTTAAGCAAGGCTTAAAAATATAACATTAGTTCCGCCATAAGCTCAATATCCGGATGTAAATTACTTCCAAAGAGTTTTACATATTAACTAAGTAAGGAGTAAAATGGTTATTATGTTGATCAAAAGAGATTTAGATAAGTGAACAAGAAAAGTGATGTAAGATTTTTGCTGGTTTAGGGTTTTATTAGGGTAAACGGGAGTAGTCTTACTCCCGTTCTTTTTACCCCATAAGGCTTAAAAAAAATATTACCCCCGTTTTAATATCCAATTTTGAGAGATTGATTAACCACCTGGAAAAATATCATCAGGTATTTATTGGTAGATCATTTTAATTGTTAGATTGAAAATGCAACTTAGGAAAGTTAGTTGCCCTTTTTATAATATATCGCATAAAAAAAGCAGTTCGTGAGAATTGCTTTTTTTTATTTTAATGAGCAGGCTTTAGAAAGTCTTACTACCGTTTGACTGGAATGTATACCTGAACGCATAATAGCGTTGGTTATGAAGTTTTTCGTCATCACTGGCACTTGCAGCCGGAGTAACACCCTTCTTATAATAATTGGTGATTTCAAGTTTTCCAAATTTTCCTGATGAAGTTCGTATAACCATTACCCTTCCAGGCAATGGAGTAAGTAGATTATTGGCTCCATCATAATTGTACCATCCTTTGCCGGAACCGGTGGTTATTGCATAAACAGGAGCGGCATCCATTTTAAATGTTGAATCCGGGGAAATAGTATTCAGGCCATCAAAAGTACCGATCTGCACAAATGCGCCGCCAAGACCAGGTCCGCTTGTTCCGGCATTTGTAATTATTGTGGTTCCTTTAAAACCAATATCCCATCTGCTGGTTGCAGAATCTGTGGAAGGTATTAATGAATTATTTTCAATACTGAAAAAGGAAAATTTGTTTGCGCCATAAGGCTGCCCGGTTGGTGCAAATCCTATGATCGTATCGGCCATTAGATTTTGAACTGTGGTAATTTTTCCTTCTGTGAAGACTTTGAATGTACCATCGTTTGTTTTATCTACCGGTGTAGATACATCATCCTTTTTACACGCCGTAAATAAAATTCCTGCAGTAAGGATCGCTGTCATTGTTCTTTTCATCATGATTTTGATTTATTATAGTGATTGTTTAATTTTTGATCTGTTGAAACCATAGGATATCATTCCGAAGAAAGTTCTGCCTGAAGCATTGGGCAGGTTGCTTGCATCCACATGGTTCAAAATATTTTCTGCACCTGCCTGGATACGTAATCCATATTTTACAGTGATGCCCAAACTGCTGTTGAGTTGAACATAGCCATCAGCAAATTCATCCTGTTTGTTGTAGATGCCATTTCCATCTTTGTCAAATACAACCCATTTGCTACGGTATATCGCCCTGGCATTTGCAAACCATCTTTGATGTGTAGGTTCATATTGAACCTTTAAAGTTGCCATGTGAGGGCTCCTGTTAGGCAAACCGATATAATCGCTTTTTTTCAATATCACACTGAAATTGTTTTCATCCCGGGTATAATAATAATTTCCATCCCTGATCTTTTTCAATTCATCCTTATCTGCAGTTTGCAAGAATTGATAACCCGCCAGAACAGTAAAAGCATGGTTGATATTATATTTAATGTTGGTCTCCATTCCTTGAGTAAATGCTGTCTGAATATTTACATAGCTGTAGATCTGGGTATTATCCTGCCTGGTTGCGACCAGCCTTGCTTCAATAAGATCTTTAATGTCGTTGCGGAAAACATTCAGCTGCCATTGTAACTTTTCTGCGGGGTAAACTGTGAATCCTGCATTGAATCCATTTGAATATTCCGGCCTCAATGTTTGCAGCTTGTAAAAGTCAGCTTCATATTGTTTTATCAAACCTGCATTATCAAGTACAAGGATGATATTTTGTGCTTCTAACGCTCCATACACAGAATAGCTTCCGGCACTTGTGTTGGTAAAATTTAAATACAACTGCCTGAAATCAGGAGCTTTAAAGCCTTTGCCATAAGAGGCCTGGATGCTAAGCCTTTTACTAACGTTTAGGCGTGCTGCAATTTTAGGACTAAAAGCTGAAGCATACACTTTATTGTCATCGTACCGGAATCCACCGATCAATATGAGCTTTTTAACCGGTAGCCATTCGGTTTGCAGGTAACCATACTTTACCACATTTTCCTTACGGCTATTCTTATCATCATACCGGGATGAATTCACAAATTCTTTAACATAACCAACTCCGGATACAAATGATATTTTTTTGTTGATGGAATAATCAACCTGGTTCTCCGCCCTGTATAATTGCTGCAAAAAGTAATCGTCATATCCTTCTCCCCCGGATGAATTAAGTTTTTGAGAACCTTCAAACCTGCTGCCATAAAGTCTTAGGGTGCTTCTCAGTTTATTGGAAAAATTATGTGTGAGGGTTGGCGAAATATTGAGGTCTTTATTTTTTTCCCTTCCTTTTGAAAATGTAACAATACCATTGTTTGAAACCGCAAGTTCATTTTTTATATATTCATAATTATATCTTGCTGATATCGTAATATTTGTCTTACTGCTAACGTGGTAGCTTACCTGTAATTGGGGAGTGGTTCGACTTACCGGTAATTTAGACCGCTCCACACTAAACGGCCGGATACTATATCCATCAGTATTATATTGATTGATAAATGCACTCATTCCCACTTTACCGATACGCGTACTCCCAGTAATATTTCCGTCAAAAGTATTATAAGTGCCATATCTCACCGATGCACCTACCTTGGTATCATTCGTTTTGTCTGTTATGATATTTATTACGCCGGCTAAGGCCTCTGAGCCATATAAACTGGAGGATGGCCCCTTAACTATTTCAATTTTTTTTATATTACCTGTAGTGATCCGGTTAAGATCGAGAACACCGGATGTTCTGCCAATTAGAGGCTCACCATCTACAAGGATAAGCGTATAATCCGGATTTAATCCCTGCATCTGAACCCCGGTACCAAAGCCACTTGTAAGGAATATGCCCGGCTGTTCCTGCAGTATATCTTTTAAGCGAAGGGATGCGGCCTGCTGAATTGTTTTTTGTGTAATGATATTTACAGGTACGGCAACATTCACGATCTTTCTCTCAGTACGGGTAGCAGTTACTACTACTTCACTTAGATCATTATTGAAGGTTGAATCAGGGAAAGGATTATTTTCCTGTGCATGAACGCTTAAGAAGCAAAAAATAAAAACAATAGAAAAAAGATTTTTCAAAGCATACATTTAGTACGCAGCAAAGTTGTCTCAGGAATAAAGCAGAATTATCACAGAAGTGTCATCTAATAATTTAATTTCTTTTTATTATAAGGTTTTACAATACGGTGACAGAAACCATAACTACTCCCCATCTTCATAAGACCAATGTTAATTTGATTATTAAATACTGTAAATGATGTAAAAAACGATCAGCGTAATAGTAATTCGCACGGTTTGATACCGGTATGTTTTTTAAACGCCGTGCTAAAATGGGAGATGGAGGAATAACCTAACAGCAATGAAACTTCTGTAACGCTAAGGCCTTTATCATACAATAAATATTTCGCATGTTCCATCCGCTGGCTTTGATAAAAATCAAAAATGGTGGTTCCAAATATTTCTTTAAATCCTTTCTTCAGGTAGCATTCATTAATAGCAACTTTACGGCTAAGAGCTTTGATGGTGATCGGTTCACCTATATGCAGGAGTAGAATTTCTCTTGCTTTAATGATCTTTTCGCGATCAGCCTCATTTGCTAAAAATTTTGACGTAAAGACCAGCTCCTCTTTTTCACCAAACATACAGTCTATGCTATAGAGCAAAAGGATCTGCGTTTGTGCGTTGATGAAAATATTTTCCAGTGTATCCGTATAGTTATGGTTCAAGAGAGCTTCAATGGCCATGTTTGTCTTTCCGCAAATAGGAGATATTTTTGAAAAAGACGATGTATGGGAGAAAGACAGAACGCTGTCAGAAAGTGTTTGGGGTGTCTTGTGGGCCTTTCCAAATTGCTGCAGGTAAGAAGGCGAAAAAGTAAAGCTTAATACATCCACACTATCTACCTTTTCAATACAGTTGGGTGAAGCAATCAATTTACAATGATCGCATTCTGTATGTTTTTGCCGGCAATACACATTTCCACTAACGCAAAACTTTAATTCAAGGTAGTTTTCTGTTGGTTGATTTTTTTCATAATGATAGACCAGGACTGCCGTATTTTCCATACTCCACTGTGGCTGTTTGCGGTAACGCCTGATACTGTAATTTACCGATCCACGTACATTACGCACTACCTGTTGCAGTGTTTCCAGATTGGATTGCAGGAAGGGTTGCTTATGCGATAAAGCTAATATGTCAAATGTTTGATTCATTGAAAAATTTCGATGCAAATATACTAAACAAAATTCAATATTTCATGGAGGTAGCTAGCAACTGTATGTTATAATTTTTAAATAGAAAAACAGGTTTCAAAAACATGCAAAAACGGATAAAATAAAACCTTTTATTATGACTTTAAACCTTTGATTTTCCTTACATTTGCAGGAATGTAAAACTGTTACGGCAGAAAGCCCCCAGGTTTCTAAAATTATAGCCTTTCCAAGCTTTCCGCCTTTCTGAAAAGGCATATTTTATTGAAAATAAACGACCAAAACAAACCGCCGCATTATCAGATTTTCCAGGCTTAAACATTAGCGGCGAAATTATTAAACCAGGATTTATAAATATGAGTACAACAGCAGAATTAGTTTCACTTGCCAACACTGCATATGGCGCAGACAGTATCCAGGTTTTAGAAGGGTTAGAAGCAGTAAGGAAACGTCCCGCCATGTACATTGGTGACATCAGTGTAAAGGGTCTTCACCATCTTGTATATGAAGTAGTAGATAATTCGATCGATGAGGCACTTGCCGGCCATTGTAAGAACATAAGTGTCATCATCAATGAAGACAATTCAGTAACTGTCCAGGATGATGGTCGTGGAATTCCTACAGGAATGCATACCAAGGAGAACCGCAGTGCTTTGGAGGTTGTTATGACGGTCTTGCACGCGGGGGGAAAATTTGATAAAGATTCCTATAAAGTTTCCGGTGGTTTACATGGGGTAGGTGTTAGCTGCGTTAATGCCCTCAGTTCAAAGCTTCATGTATCAGTTAACAGGGAAGGCAAATCTTTTGAGCAGGAATATGCGAAAGGAATACCTCAATATCCTGTCAGGGAAACAGGTAAGAGTAACGCTACAGGAACTACTGTTCAGTTTTGGCCTGATGATACCATTTTCACTACAACGGAATACAATAAAGAAATACTGGAAGGCCGGTTAAGAGAGCTTGCATTTTTGAACAGGAAAATCACTATCATTCTGAGCGATCTCCGCGAAATAGATGATGATGGAAAATCATACAGCAAAACATTTTATAGTGAGGGCGGAATTGTAGAGTTTGTTGAAACAATAGATAAGAATGCCAACAGGCTTCCACTTATTCCTAAAACTATCTATTGTGAGGCACATGATCCAAAAAGCAATGTAATTGTTGAGGTGGCGATGGTATACAATGCAAGTTACCAGGAACACATTTTCAGCTATGTGAATAATATCAATACAATTGAAGGAGGAACGCATGTCGCAGGCTTCAGGAGAAGTATTACCAGGGTATTTAAAAGCTATGGTGAAAAACAGGGTATGTTCGAAAAGGCTAAGGTTGCCATTGAGGGAGATGATTTTCGGGAAGGGATCTCTGCGATCATTTCTGTAAAGGTTCCGGAGCCCCAGTTTGAAGGGCAAACTAAAACCAAGCTTGGAAACAGCGAGGTGATGGGTATTGTGGATACTACACTAAGCCGTGTTCTTGAAGCTTACCTTGAAGAGAATCCAAGAGATGCTAAAACGATCATTCAAAAAGTAATACTGGCTGCACAAGCCCGGGCTGCAGCTAAGCGTGCACGTGATATGGTTCAACGTAAGAGTGTACTGGTTGGTGGTGGTTTACCGGGAAAGCTGGCTGATTGCTCCGATAAGGACCCGGCCAAATGTGAGTTGTTCCTTGTGGAAGGAGATTCGGCAGGTGGTACCGCAAAGCAAGGACGCGACCGTAGCTTCCAGGCTATATTACCATTGCGCGGCAAGATCCTGAATGTTGAGAAGGCTATGGAGCATAAGATCTATGACAATGAGGAGATCCGTAATATGTTCACGGCACTAGGCGTGAAGATCGGCACTCTTGAAGATGCTAAAGCATTGGATATTTCAAAACTTCGTTATCATAAGCTTATCATTATGACGGATGCGGATGTGGATGGTAGCCATATCGCTACTTTAATCCTTACGTTTATTTTCCGTTACATGAAAGAGCTGGTTGAGCAAGGCAATGTCTATATAGCACAACCGCCATTATACCTGGTAAAGAAAGGCAAGGACCAGGAATATGCATGGACCGATGAAGAAAGAAAAGGTTTGATAAAATTATACGGACAAGGTAAAGACGAAACGGTTAGTACACAGCGATATAAAGGTTTGGGAGAGATGAATGCAGAGCAATTGTGGGAAACAACGATGAACCCATTGACACGTACATTAAAGCAGGTTAGTATTGAAAGCGCAGCTGAAGCAGACCGTGTTTTCAGTATGCTGATGGGAGATGAGGTGCCCCCAAGAAGGGAATTCATTGAAAGCCATGCTAAATATGCGAGGATCGATGTTTAGATAGGAAGATTAGGATTTAGAGTTTTGGTTTAGGATTTATGGGGAATGTTTCCGAGAGCTTTACTTAGCATTATATATATATTATTATATATGATTGATTAATTTCAGTATAATCTTATCTGAACTACTTATTTTTGGTAGTACCAATATTTTTAGTAGCTTGTAGCTTGAAGCAACTGATTAAACCCATTATTTTCAACCTATAAATTTTATCAAATGTCAAAAATGTTAACAGCCTATTGCATGAAAACAAAGGAAAAAAACGTTCCCATGCAAAATGCGGTAATAACCAAAACTTCACGCGGTGGGTATATGGCCCAGGGTGATGATGGTAAGGGGAATAAAATGACAACCATGCTCGCTGAAGCAAAAGCGCTTGAAGCTGTAAAGGATGGTGTAGCTAAGAAATCCTGGTAATGTAATTAAGATCTTGAAGAGCTATCCGTTCAAACGGGTAGCTTTTTTTATGCAATCTTTTCAAGGGCTTTATGGAAGACTGCCTTATGCATCTTACTTATGAACTGGAACAATGCGCTCATGGTCTTTATATCTTCAACCACGAGGATCCCGTTTTTGCCTACTTGCTTTAGTTTCCCTTTATTCGTTCCGGTTTGAAGGAATGAAAGGATACCATTAAAAACATCGCTTTGGAAATAAGGCGAATCAGGGTTGCTTACAAAAAAGCACTTCAGGGTATTGTTTTTCAGGAACATTTTTTCAAACCCGAGCTCAACAGCTGTTTTACGGCTTCTTACAGTTGTAAAAAGATCTTCAACCGAACCCGGTATGGGCCCAAACCTGTCTGCCATCTCTGTGTGAAAATCCTGCAGATCATTTTCTTTGTCACAATTATCCAGTCTTGAATAAAGGCTCAGCCTTTCCGTTATACTTTCCACGTAATCATCGGGTATAAGTATCTCCAGGTCGGTATCGATCGTACAGTCTCTTACAAAATCATCCTGTTGCTGTATCTCTTCTTTAAATAATTCCCTGAATTCATTTCGTTTTAATTCCCTGATGGCTTCATCCAGGATCTTCTGGTACATTTCAAATCCTATTTCTGCAATGAAGCCACTTTGCTCACCACCTAACAGATTTCCCGCACCACGGATGTCAAGGTCACGCATGGCTATCTGGAAACCACTTCCAAGGTCACTGTATTGTTCCAGCGTGCTTAATCGTTTCCTGCTATCGGCAGGCAATGTGCTCATTGGTGGAGCTAACAGGTAACAGAATGCTTTTTTATTACTGCGGCCAACCCTGCCACGTAACTGGTGAAGGTCGCTCAAGCCAAACTGGTGGGCATTATTTACGATGATCGTATTCACATTCGGAATATCCACTCCACTCTCTACAATATTTGTACAAACCAGTACATCATATTTATTATCCATGAAGTCGAGGATAGTATCTTCCAGCTCGTCTCCTTCCATTTGGCCGTGGGCATACGCAATGCTAATATCGGGACAAAGCCCCTGGATGAATGACTTCATTTCTGCAAGCCCTTTTACCCTGTTGTGTATGAAGAATACCTGGCCCCCTCTTTCTGTTTCATAATAGATGATATCCCGGATCGCATCTTCATTAAAAACAGCAACTTCCGTTTGAATGGGTTGCCGGTTGGGAGGCGGTGTGTTGATAATGCTCAGGTCTCTTGCGCCCATCAGGCTAAACTGCAATGTTCTTGGGATAGGCGTTGCGGTGAGTGTAAGTGAATCAACCGTGGTTCTAAGCTGTTTTAATTTTTCTTTTGCTGATACACCGAATTTTTGTTCTTCATCAATGATCATCACTCCGAGGTCCTTAAACTTTACATCTTTTCCCAATAATGCGTGTGTTCCTATGATGATATCTATCTTACCCTCTTCCAGCTTTTTAAGTGTTTCTTTTTTTTCTTTTGATGACTTAAAGCGATTGATAAAATCAACAGTTACAGGAAAATCCTTTAACCTGTCGCCAAATGTTTTATAATGCTGGTATGCCAGGATGGTAGTGGGAACCAATACTGCCGCCTGTTTGCCATCAGCACATGATTTGAATGCCGCCCTGATCGCAATTTCTGTTTTGCCAAAACCTACGTCACCGCATACCAGCCTGTCCATAGGTGCAGGTTTCTCCATATCCCGCTTCACATCTTCACTTGCTTTGCCCTGGTCAGGTGTATCCTCGTAGATAAAGCTAGCTTCAAGCTCAGTTTGCATATAGTTATCCGGGCTGTGAGCAAAACCTGTCAGGCTTTTTCGCTTCGCATATAACTTAATAAGATCTGTTGCAATGTCCTTGACCTGTTTCTTGGTCTTTTCCTTCAGCTTATTCCAAACATCACTTCCAAGCTTATTCATTTTTGGAACCGATCCTTCTTTTCCACTGTATTTGCTGATCTTATGAAGAGATGATATGTTCACATACAACAAGTCACCATCTTTATATTGTATTCTAACGGCTTCCTGTAAGCGCCCGTTTGCTTCTATCTTTTGCAGTCCACTGTAAACGCCTACACCATGATCGATATGGGAAACATAATCACCCGGCTGCAACTCTCTTAGTGTCTTAAGGGTAAGGGCTTTATTTTTACTAAACGCTTGTTTTACTTTATACTTATGGTAACGCTGGAAAACCTGGTGATCGGTATAACAGACAACTTTCAGGTCATCATCAATAAATCCTTCATGGATAGAAACCGGGATCGGTGTCACTTGTATTTCGGCCTTCAGGTCTGTAAATATTATATGAAGCCTTTCTAATTGTTTTGGGTTCTCTGCAAAAATGAAAATATTATATTTCTTAAGCTCGTATTCCTGCAGGTTCTTTATAAGCAGGTCAAATTGCCTGTTGAATGCAGGTTGTCCTTTTGAGGCAAATGATATATGGTTCTTTTCCTGTTTATCTTTTTGAAAATACGCTTTGTTGCCAAGCTCAATTGTGTGCCGGGTTGAGAGCTGTTTTTCGATTTCAAGTGCCTTTACAAAATCATGTGTTGAGACTTCCTTTTTTTTATCCAGGCTGTCATCTTCGTCTTGTTTATTATTACCGCCATCCTTCACGAACTCCAGGTATATTTCAAGGTCTTCTTCCTGTTGCTGGATCTTTTCCATGGTGAATTCCCAATCCTGCATCCATACCGCTGTAGATTCCGGCAGGAATTCCAGCAATGAAACTTTTTCCCCACTCTCAAATTGCGTCTCTACATTAGGAATGATATTTACCTGCAACAATTTCCTTTCACTCAACTGGCTTTCGGGGTCGAAAATACGGATGCTGTCAACTTCATTGCCGAACAGCTCAATCCGGTAAGGCTTCTCATTCCCAAAGGAATAAATATCAAGTATACCTCCCCGTATGGCAAACTGTCCGGGCTCATAAACAAAATCAGTTCTTACGAAACCATGTTGAACAAACTTTTCCAGCATACCATTTACATCAAGCACATCTGCCTGCTTAATACTTATGATGTTTTCAGAAAGTGTTTTGGACAGCACAACCTTTTCAAATAATGCCTCCGGATATGTGATCACTATTTTTTTACCACCACCTGCGACAATTTTAGTCAGTGCTTCTGTTCGCAACATAACGTGGCTGCTATTAAGCAACTGGTAATTTTTTTTATTCTTGAAAGATGAGGGGAAATAAAAAATGTCTAAAGCACCGGTAATATTCTCCAGGGTATTTTGAAAATAAGCTGCTTCTTCTGCATCCCGTAAAATTACGAGGTGATTTCCCTTTACTGTTGAAGGATGACTGGAAACACCGGCGAGCACGAATTGTGAAGCACTGCCGTAAAGGCCTTTAACATGAAGATGCTGTGGATCGAACATACTGATCCTGTCCGCAATTTGAAAACAGCGGGGGTCACTTTTATACAAATTCAACAACACATCCAAATTCATCCGGACGCAAAGATACAACTAACGAAAAAGTAACCAAGGTGAATCAAACAAAAACAATCAGAAAATAGCAGTAAACCTCTTTTTGTTTATATTTTTGTTGTTCTGGCCACAATTATTTAACCACAAAGATCTATGATCAAAATTTACTACTTAACAATTCTATTGTGTTCATGTATTTTAAGTCTTGCGCAGCTGCCTGATATACCGGTTCGCTTTGCAAATGGAGATCTTAGCACTGGTAATAATGTACGCCGGGGAACTTTTTCAAAGACTACGCTTTTAAATTCAATTTCCGGCGAAAAATATTATGTTCTTGTGCAATTTGCAATATTGCCATCAGAAGAAATAAAGAAGCAATTACTTGCTGACGGCGTTGAATTGAATGAATACATTCCCGGAAATGCATTTCTTGCCACTATCAATACAAGTTTTAATTTTTCAAATGCAGATCAATACAATATCGCCTCCATAAATATTATTCCTGTACTTTATAAGATCGATCCCAGTTTAATTAATTTCAAAAAGAATTCTGACAAGAAGGAGCAGGTCACATTTGCCATAAATTGTTTTTCTCCATCCGATAAAGCCCAGGCAGAGACCATCCTGAGAGAAATGGGTGTGCATATCATTTCCTCGAAATACAAATTCGCCAGGACCATTCTTATTCAACCGGATGTAAACAAGATCAATTCCATTGCCGCTTTACCATTCGTTAGTTTTATTACTCAACAATTCCTTTCAGATAAGATCATAAACTACAACGATGTAGCTCTACATGGCATCAGCAGCCTGCAATCAGTATCAGGCCGGAATTTAGAAGGCAAAAGTGTAATTGTAGGCGTGGGAGACAATGCTGACATCTCAAGCCATATAGACTTTAATGGGAAGATCATCAGCCGCCATCCCTTCCCGGTAGATGATCATGGAACCCACACTTCCGGTACTACTGCAGGTGGTGGATTTTTAAATCCACGAAACCATGGTATGGCACCACGGGCTCACATTGTAAGCCAATGGTTCAGCGATGTGATCGTTAATACTCCAACCTATATCACGGATTACAACATGGTGGCTACAAATAACTCTTATTATTCATCTGGCATGGGATGCAACGGTAGCAGGAAGTATGATGTGCTTAGCAATTATATTGATGATCAAATGAAAGATCACGATGAAGTGCTTCATGTGATAGCTTCCGGCAATGATGGCTCACTAACCTGTGCAGGATATCCTGCAAATTTTGGTACCGTAAAATCAGGCTGGCAATGCGCAAAGAACGTTATCACTGTTGGTGCAATTGACCAGGCTAACTATGGTATAGCAGGTTTTAGTAGTCGCGGGCCGGCGCTTGATGGCAGGATCAAACCTGAGATCGTAACAAATGGATACGGCACATTGTCTACCTATCCCAACGATGCGTATGAATTGAATTATGGTACAAGTATGGCTGCTCCCGTAGTAACAGGCGTTACTGCATTATTGCAGGAAGATTATCGGAAAACACATGCAGGTGCAAATGCAAAAGCTGCATTGTTAAAAGCATTGATGTGTAACACTTCCGAAGACCTCGGAAATCCGGGGCCCGATTATACATTTGGCTTCGGCATGTTAAATGCAAGGAAGGCTGCTGAGACGATGGAGGCGAATCGGTATTTTACTAATAGTATAGTAACTACTCAATCAGATCCATATAATATTGTTGTGCCTTCCGGAGCCAGGAGATTAAAAGTTTTGCTGACCTGGGCGGATCAGCCCGCTGCTGTCAATGCTGGGACTGCGTTGGTAAATGACCTCGACCTAATGGTAACTGCACCATCTGCTACGGTACATCTGCCAATGATTTTGAATCCTGCACTTCCTCTCAGCGATGCTTTAGAAGCTGCTGATCATTTGAATAATATAGAACAGGTAATTATTAATAACCCAGCCGCAGGATCATATTCAATAAACGTGAATGGCTTTGCAATTCCACAAGGCCCGCAAGTTTATTTTCTAACATATGAAATAGAGATGAATGGTATTACAGTAGAGTATCCATTCGGAGGAGAAACACTTGTGCCAGGTGACGTTGAAAATATCCGCTGGACGGCTTACGGCAGTGAAGCAAACACCTTTACAGTAGAATATTCTGAAAATAATGGAGGTTCATGGAGTCCTGTTGGCACAGGAACTGCAGCTGCTACTGCACGGTCGCTAAATTGGACCGTTCCATCAACAGCAACAAACAACTACCGGGTACGGGTAACCAGGAATAGCACCACGTTAACTGATCAAAGTGATTTTACATTTTCAGTTTTAGGACAACCGGTCGTTGTTGCTACGGTTCCATGCGAAGGGTATGTGCAACTTAACTGGGGAGCTATTGGCACTGCAACCTCATATGAAATATTTCAACTGGATACCGATAGCATGAAGCTCATTGGGAACACTGTGGTTAATTCGTATTTAGTAGAAGGGTTGAACAACAGCACTAGCTACCGGTTTGCAGTAGCCGCAAAAAACGGAGCTGTAAACGGGCGAAGGAGTATTGCAATTAAAATAACGCCGGCAACGGGAACGTGTAGCCTGGTCTCTTTCAACGACAACTTTAAAGCTGTTTCCATCGATGGCCCGGTTACAGGACGGCAGTTCACTGCATCAGCATTGACTTCCAATGAATCAGTGAGGCTTACAATAAAGAACCTGGATAATGTAATTTCTTCCGGAACGTATGACCTGTCATACCAAGTAAACAGCGGATCAGTTTTTACAGAGAATGTTGCGGTTAATATCAATGCACTAAGCAATTACACGCACACATTTGCACCAACTGCTGCATTTAATTCTCCGGGTTTATATAACCTCAAGGCATGGGTGCAAAAATCCGGAGACATTTTTCATTCGGATGACACCGTTTCAGTTATAATAAAAAATCTTGCAAATCCGCTGTTGGTTCTTCCGGTTACAGATGGCTTTGAAACTACTGCAGTCAAAGATTATACTTTTACTTTTATCGGCATTGATGGCGATGATCGAACTGATTTTAAACCCGGATCATCAAGAGGTAGAGCCCGGACCTTTCTAAATACAGGCATTGCCTTAAATGGAAACCGTGCAATAACATTGGATCAATATCCATATGGAGCTCTAAATACGGATAGCCTTTTACTTACGTGGAACCTCGGAAATTACAACACCAGTAACCAGCTTAGGATAGATTTTAATTATAAGAATCATGGCCAGGCAAACAATCCAAACAACAAAGTATATATCCGCGGAGGAGATAACTTTCCATGGACCTTTGCATATGACCTGGTGTATAATCAGAATGACCTGGGCTTATGGAAACATGGTATCATCAACATAAACGATATCATGGATACGGTTGCTGTTCCGCAATCTATCGGATCAAGTTTTCAAATCAAAATTACACAGGAAGGAAAAACATCCGCAAATGTTTCTAATCCTTTACAGGACCAGGATGACGGCTATACGATCGATGATGTTTCCATAGCTGAGGCTATTGGCGACGTGGCCGTGCAAAGTATTGCTTCTCCATTAAAAGATGGTTGTGGACTTACCTCAAATTATCCTGTAAGTATTCGTGTTAAAAACTACATGAATAACACCATTAACAACATAACGGTTAATTACCAGGTCAATGGAGGAACAATTGTAACGGAAACTATCCCCACGATTGCAGGTGATCAATTGATTGCCTACACATTCACTGCACGCGCAGACCTCTCCGCATATATCGATTATTCAATTAATACATGGATCACCTCCGGTGGGGATAATTACCACAGCAACGATAGTATCAACAACTATACTGTTCACAATAGCCCGGTGATCAATGCTTATCCCTATATGGAAAGTTTTGAATCAAATAACGGTAACTGGTACACGAAAGGGTTGAATACGACGTGGGAATGGGGAACTCCTGCGAAAACCCTGATCAATAAAGCTGCCAATGGCACCAAAGGCTGGATCACAGGATTGACGGATAATTATGCTGACAATGAACTATCATATTTATATTCTCCTTGCTTTGATCTTAGTGGTATGACTCAACCCGTTCTTTCTTTCAGCCACATTTTTGAAATAGAGGAAGATTATGATTATACATGGGTGGAATATTCTACTGATGGTGTGATCTGGAATAAACTTGGAACAGCAGGAAGTGGTACCAATTGGTACGATAACATCACGGGCAATAACTGGCGGACATCAAAAACAAAATGGCACGTAGCAAGCACTGATATTCCTCCTTATGCAGGAAATATGCGTTTCCGTTTTGTGTTAAGCAGCGATGCCGGCGTTAATTATGAAGGAGTTGGGATCGATGATGTGAGGATCCATGAAAAGCAATCGGTAACGATCTACCTGCCGGTTTTATCCGGTACACAAAACATATCAAACAGTAATTGGCAGCCATACACCGAAATGGTAACAGGAGGAATTTTCGCTGAGATAAATAGCCATGGACAAAACCTGGGCAATGTCGGTATAGATGTTTACCAAAATACTGCAGCACCCGTGAGATTTAGTAATGGCCAGATGTATTTAGACAGGAGCTTTGTTATTCATTCCGATAATCCGCCATCCGGACCTATCGGGGTTCGTGTTTATTTTACAGACACTGAAGCGAATACTCTCATCAACGCAACAAATTGTCCTACTTGTGGAAAGCCAAATGATGCATATGAGTTAGGGGTAACTCAATACAGTGGTGATTATTTTACAGATGAAAATGGGGATGTAAATGATGACATCACCGGGTTCTTTAATTTTATCTCTCCCTCGGCTGTTGAGATCCTTCCGCATGCTAATGGTTATTACGCAGAATTTTCGGTAAACAATTTCAGTGAATTTTATTTAAGTAAGGCCAGCATAAAACCAGTGACCAGCAACATCTGTCCCGGTACAAATTTTAGTTTTAACGCTGCCATGTCTGGTGCAACATACCAGTGGCAGGTTGATAATGGTACCGGCTTTGTAAATATTATTGACGGGCCCAATTATTCAGGTTCTTCAGCAAGTATACTTCAGTTGATAAACTTACCTACATCAAATGCCGGGTATATTTATCGTTGCGTTGTAAATGCTGTTAACGGTCCGGAAATAACGTTGCGTTTTGTTACCATTTGGACAGGAACTACAAATACTGATTGGATGACTGGTTCAAACTGGAATTGTAATGTCATACCTGATCAATATACAGATGTGATCATTCCTGGGGGTCTTGCAAACAATCCTGTGCTAAATGCCAATACATCTATAAGGAGTTTCCGCGCCTATCCAAATGCACCAGTTTTGATCAAGACAGGAAATAACCTTGATATCAAAAATTAAAATTGAATCCGCATTGATATGATCTCAATTATTTTATTCACTACATTGTAACCTACAAATATTTACTATGGCGTTACAACCCTGGCGAACCGGCAAAGTTATCAGGATAGAAAATGAGACGAAAGACACCAGGCGGTTTTGGATAGAAGTGCCGGAACTCACATCCTTTGATTTTCTCCCGGGGCAGTTTGTAACTTTTGATCTGCCGATACATGAAAAATCGAATAAAAGATGGAGGAGCTATTCAATAGCCTCATGGCCTGATAACTCTAATGTTTTTGAACTCATCATTGTGCTGGATAAGCTGGGATCCGGTACACATTATCTTTTTGAACAGGTTTCAGTTGGATCTGAATTAGTTTTTCGAGGGCCACAGGGTGTCTTCATCTTGAAAGAACCGATGGATACTGATATTTTCATGATATGCACGGGAACAGGAATTGCACCTTTCCGAAGTATGGTCAATCATATTAAAAACCATTCTATTCCACACAAGCATATCTACCTTGTTTTTGGTTGCCGAACAAAAGACACTTTACTTTACCATGAAGAACTGAAACAGTTACAGCAGGACGTTAGTGATTTTTATTATATCCCCACTTTATCCCGGGAACAGTGGGAAGGCAACTCCGGTTATGTTCATCCGATCTATGAATCACTTTGCATGGAAAGAAAACCTGCAATCTTTTTCCTGTGTGGATGGAAAGGAATGATCGATGATGCAAAGAAGACGATCCTTGAAATGGGATACGATAAAAAAGCGATTCACCAGGAGATCTATGGGTAACTTTTTTTCAGTAACTTGGAAGTATAATATAAATAAATAAGCATGGGTGCAGCATCGATGATCGTTTTGATAATTGCCGCATTGGTATTCGCTTCCATTGCGATCCTGGTGGCCAAGGTTTTAACAAAGGCAACTACGAATCCCCAAAAGGGAGAGCCTTATGAGTGCGGCATTCCAACAACGGGTAAAACATGGGTGCAATTGAATGTTGGTTATTATTTGTTTGCCCTTGTTTTTCTTGTGTTTGATGTTGAGCTTGTTTTCCTCTTTCCATGGGCAGTAGTTGCTAAATCAGTCGGGTGGCTTGCTTTCATTGAAGTTTTAGTATTCTTTTTTATACTTTTTATGGGATTTTTGTATGCTCATAAGAAGGGAGCTTTAAAGTGGGTGTGAAGAAGATACGTGATGAGGGATACGAGATGCCTAATACAGTTTGTTCTTTTTATTTCTTAAACATTTCTTTAATTGGCGGAGCAGAAAGACATAGCAAAAGATTTTCCAGGTGAGATACATGAAACTGCAGGAGGCGGGATCGTGTTAAGTAAGCTTGATGACGTGATCAACTGGGCACGGTCCAATTCTTTATGGCCACTTACGTTCGCCACTAGCTGCTGCGGAATTGAAATGATGGCTGTCGCATCTGCGAAATATGATTTTTCCCGTTTCGGATTCGAGGTTGCAAGAGCTTCTCCACGCCAGGCTGATGTTATTATAATTGCCGGAACCATTGTTAATAAAATGGCCCCGGTTCTAAAAAGATTATATGACCAGATGGCCGATCCAAAATATGTGATCGCAATGGGCGCCTGTGCAATAAGCGGGGGTCCGTTTTTTTATAATACTTATTCTGTTGTGAAAGGTGCTGATCATATAATTCCTGTAGATGTATATATTCCCGGTTGTCCGCCACGACCGGAAGCATTGTTGCATGCGCTGATCAGTTTGCAGCAAAAAATAAAAGCAGGAATGACGAGGGAGCAAGTAAGGAAAGTTTGAGGATTGAGGTTTGAGGTTTGAGGTTTGAAATAATTTGAGTTCGCAAATATATATGGGAAACGAGGAATTGAAAGGCTATATAACTGAACTGCTTCCTGCTGCTGTCTTTGAAGATGGCGGAGAATGGGTGAATATTAATATTGATCCAAAAGCCTGGCAAACAACTGCTGAAAAGCTTCGGCAGGATCCAATACTTTTTTTCAACTATCTTTTCTGTGTTACATGTATCGATTGGAAGACGCACCTTACAATGGTCTATCATCTCAGTTCAACCAATCATCGGAATACCCTTGTTGTAAAGATCAAGCTTGATAATACAGATCCACGGGTACGATCAGTTGCAAATATTTGGAAAACAGCCGAATTTCACGAGAGGGAAGCATATGAAATGTTCGGTGTGAATTTTATAGAACATCCTGATCTGCGGTTATTGATATTACCAGACGGATGGGAAGGAAGAAATCCGATGAGAAAGGATTTCGAAGATCCTATTAATATGATACGATTGTAAAATAAATTTTTCTTAATAATAAAAATGGTTGAAGAATTAGGCACAACAGCAGAAGGCGATCTCCTGATCAATGTAGGCCCTCAGCATCCTGCAACGCACGGAGTGTTGCACCTGGTGATCACATTGAATGGTGAAACGATTAAAAAAGTTGAGCCGCATCTTGGATATATTCACCGGTCCATTGAAAAGATGTGCGAGAGTTTGTCTTACCGCCAGTTCATTTATGTTACAAGCAGGATGGATTATTTATCTGCCCACATCAACAATCATGGTTGTGTACTGTGTATAGAAAAAGGGTTACAAATAGAAGTGCCTGACCGGGCAAAGGTGATCCGTGTGATCATGGATGAACTGACAAGGATCGCATCTCATGAATTGTGGTGGGGAGCAATGGGAATGGATATCGGCGCCTTTACTCCTTTCTTTCATGCATTCCGGGAAAGAGAAAGCATCAATGATATCATGGAAGAAACGTGTGGAGCAAGGCTGACAATGAATTATATGGTGCCTGGTGGAGTGATGGCGGATCTACACACCGATTTTCAAAGAAAGGTAAAAGAATTCATAGCCTTCTATAAAACCAAAATGTACGAGTCGGATGAATTGCTTACGAATAATGTTATTTTTCAAAACCGGATGAAAGGTGTCGGGATCTTATCGAAAGAAGATGCCATATCTTTTGGATGTACAGGACCAACGGGAAGGGGTAGCGGTGTGAATTGTGATATAAGAAAATTATATCCTTATGAAGTGTATGACAAAGTTAAATTTGAGGAAATAACGGAAGCTGCCGGAGATTCTCTAGCAAGATATATGGTGAGGATCCGGGAAATGAAACAATCTCTTAGTATTGTTGAACAATTGATCGATAATATCCCCGAAGGCGAATTTCAGGCAAAAACAAAAGCGGTTTTAAAATTGCCGAAAGGAGAATTTTATTCCCGGGTTGAAACAGCAAGAGGAGAATTCGGCGTGTTTATAGTAAGCGAAGGTGGGTCAACACCATACCGGATAAAATTTCGGTCACCTGGATTTTCTAACTTATCAGCACTTGACC
>JBDSDG010000065.1:0-8004 GCA_039920685.1 Ferruginibacter sp. | reverse complement strand
TCACCAGATGACAGATCAAAACCATGGCATTTAACCACTATTGGACATTCCACCGCTATGTAGAAGGAAAATATGCTTCTGTTAATTGGTGAAATGATGATGCCTTATGGAATTGATGTTTCGACCGAACAACACAACCGTGACCTGTTACTACATCTATTATATGAAGACTCGATCTTCGATGAACCGCCATAAGGACCGGTTACAGCTTTCTATCAGATCGGCGAAAAGTATACTCATTATGAATTTTAATATAAAAAAGGAACATGGCTGGAATGTACATGTGCTCCATTTGGGTGGGAAGAAATGCATGATGAGATCAAAAGCGGGGAAATTAAGTTTGATGAAAAATAAGTAGGCGATGGTTCTGTGGTTGGTATAATACATTAACGCATGCATTATGTCATTTGGTAAACCACATTGATAATTTTTATAATATTTATAAAAGATTAGTACTTTTAACGCAATCATCCTTCTTTCACCCATAAACCCACTCCAGATGAAAATTATTTTTCTCTTCGCTTGTTGCATATTTAGTCTTTCAACATTTTCGCAATCGACGAAGATCGACAGCACTTTAAATGCACTCCGTACGAAGCATGACAGCACCCTGCGTGCAGCCATTCACAACGATTCCCTCAGGCTTGAAAAAGAATATGCAGAAAAAATAAGGGAAGAAAAAATGAGTGCATCGCTCACTTACCCTGTGTTGAATGCAGGAATAATGTCAGGCGTGGTGCCGGTTGCAGATATAATGGAAGCCCCTGATCTTAAGAAGCCCTACAAGCTGTTGTTCGAACTTGTGTATAATAACCCGGATTCCGCAAGTAAGGATATCAATTTTGGACTATCAGGAATGGTACGCATAATTAACCTTCACGCAGCATCGGGTATACCATTAAAAAATATTTCAACGGTTATCGTAGTTCATGCAGACGCATTGAATGCATTTACGAATAATGAATATTATAAAGAAAAGTATAAGATCGATAACCCCAACATTAAATTGATCAATGATCTGCAAAAGCTGGGCTGCAAAATGGTGGCATGCGGACAGGCACTGGCTTTTTTCAATATCAAAAGGGAGGCATTATTGCCTGGTATCAATGTGGCGTTAACGGCACAGACGATGTTGTCCTCCTACCAGATGGCGGGTTATGTGAAGTATTAGTGTTTAGATTATGAACCATTGATCAGGCAAAAAGAATGGTAACATTAGGAATGTTTTGTCCTTTTCAGCTTGCCCAAAAAAGAACGAAAAAAGGGCCCCCGCAGCCCCTGTCTGCCGCAGGCAAGAATTACGGCCAGCTGCGGTTCCAAAGCTTGGAGGAAAAGTATCTGTAATTGCTCCAACAACTCCCCTGCCTCTACACTTATCGCAAGTCCAGATCCTTTGGATTGTGGAATTGCTCCCAATCCATATCATCACGGAATTTTTTGAGGGAAGTAAGCAGCGTGTTGAAGTCAGCCATAAGGCAATGGTTAAGAGTTCTGTGATTTAAAATAATACGAAAAATACCACGCAAGTGCCTTTATCAATCCTTCACAAAAACTTTCACATCCAATCTCAACCAATTCCCCTCCCACTCTTTCGCATTGATCGTCGCATAAAATGACTTCCCTGCATCCATCAATCGTGCGATCACTTCGTTTTTATCTTTTGGAATATAGCCAACTTTTGTATCGCTGAAATAAAGAGCTACAGCAAACTTATCATGCACATTAGTTCCTTCCCGCTTCATATCCAGTTTAACGGTGCTGGCTAACTGCGGTTCCACTTCGTCGAGTTTGCGGAATGACGTACCGGCAACCAGGCATTCCAATACCAGTATTTCCTTTTTAAAAACATCAATGTTTAGTTGTCCACTGCTGAGGGCAGACAACAGGCCACTGTTTACTTTGATGAGGCTTTGTTCTTCTTCGATCATAAAATCGCTATCATTTGCTGATATTGCAATGTCAACTCTTCTTCATAAACTTTCAGTTTTTCCAATTCCCTTTTAATCTTATCCGTTTCGGCAACAACCCAATCCTCATCTTTGATATTTGCTTCAATAGTAAATGGAAATACTGAGCTGATTGCAATTACTTCTTCCTGCAATACTTTAATTCCTTCTTTTAATACGGAAAGTCTTAAGGTTAATTGGGGTTCTTCCAGTTCATTTTCGGCGGCAGCAGTTTGCTGTAATTCTCTCTCATAAACAACCCGCATGGCTTTCAATTTTTCCAGGTCGCCCTGTTCGTAAGCTTCTTTTACCAGGTGCCAAACCTGTACTTGTTCTGCTGTGAGGTTATCATTCACATCAGGGTGTAACTGCTTTGCCAGCTCCCGGTATAGTTTCCGTAATTCGGTACTGCGTTCCGGTGTGCTTAGATGGCTCAGCATCTGTTTGGCAGCATCAATCTTTGCCACATCAATCATAATACGGGCTTCGGCTTCCGCAAGGGTGGCTGCAACTTCAAGTTCTATCTGGATTATATCAACTGGCTGCTGAAGGTTTAGGAATGCGGTTAGCTTTTCTATCTTTAGATGCAGCGCTTTTATACGCAATTGGGCCTGTAAACGCTGTACGAGCCAGGTGCCGATCTTTGTAGAATATAGCGCTTCCAGCTGTGGCTTGCCCCAGTTTATCAATACATCCTTGTCGTTGAGGAGCTTTATGTATTCGCCCTTTAAAAGATCGAGTTGCTCTTTTAATTCTGGATTAATCAGGTCAGCCATCGATTGTATGTTAGTTTGGTAAATGCCGAACCGCGACATCGGTACCCCCAAAATACTAAAAATAACCATGCAGGTGGATAACATCCAAAAGAAACCTTAGAAACACCTGGGGTAAAAGCGGTTTACACCCAACATTAAAGCTTCCTCTCTGATACTACCTTAGTACTACCTTAATACTACCGTCTCCGAATCTACAAATTATACATTCGGAGATCCTTCTGTTATCCTTCTACTGAGGTTAAGGTGTGGATGTATGACCTGGATTACATTAAAGTTATATTAACTACTGTAAAAGTTACCATTAGGGATACATGAGGTCAATAAGCTATTGTTCAGTAAATAGTTTTTATGACAGAGCTTGGAATATTGTATCAAGGACTTTCTGGTAAAATGGGCGACAAGGTTTTTTATCAGCGCAATGGAAAAACATTTGTCCGCCGTGCGCCAGGTAGCTATAATAAGAATGCTACTCCCAAACAGGCGGAATCAAGAACGTTGTTTACGCAGTCTCATCAGTTTGCACAATCGGTTATCGATGATCCTATCTTGAAAGCATTGTACACTAAAAAAGCGAATGGTAAGTGTTCTGCCTATATTGCGGCAATGAAAGAATTTCTTTCACGTTAGTTGAAGTTGATTGCTCATCTTTCACATGGGCGCTCATCAACGCTGGCTTGATTCAGGTCATGCAGCACACCGATCTCCATTCCCCGATTATCGCATACTGCCAATGCATGACATTTCTACAAGTCTCCCTCGTCCTCCATTGCCTATACTCACCAATCATTACCGTTTCTAAGACCTCGTTCACCATATAACATCAGGTAGCTAACGCAACGTCCCTTGCAGGAGACGTTGCTGAGAAAATGTTACCTATTTGAAAGCGGTTCAAAACTTCAACCTATAAATGCCAGGTTTACAGTTGCACAAATACTTAATCAGGGAATTAGGACAAAAGCACGAACGCACAACAAAGTATCTCCACATAATCTCACTATCAATCTTCAATTATCGGCAGGACCGTTTAACAAATCGCAGGATCATCGAAATAAGTTCCAACGGGCACCGCAACACTTCCCGGTTTTAATCAAGGAGTTTCGTTGCTGGATATTTGTTTGAAGCTTATTTTAATCAGAAGTCTTATCACATCTTTTTTGAAAGCTAAAAGCAGTTGGGGTGCTTACTTTTTTTCCAGTATTCGATGATTGCAGTTATATCATTTAATATCTCATCATAGCTCGAAGCCTTTTTAAAAAACCCTTGAATACTCATCTGCAAAAAAGCTTTTGACACCTCATCAGAATTAGCTGAAGTCGAATAGAAAATGAAAGGGATACATTTTTTCTTTAAATCCGGATGATCATCAATATTTCTTTTGAAATCCAGTCCATTTTGAAATGGCATATTTACATCGCAAATAATCAGAAAGGGTTGCTGCTCCGTTTCCTTTAAATATTTCAGCGCTAAAATAGTATTGGGGAAATAGATCAATTCATTCCCGATATTTAAATCCTTTAATGCTTCCTGCATTGTCAAAACATCTTCAGTATCATCTTCAATTAGTACTATGGGGCCGGTAGGAATCATAATGGGAAATTAGTAAGCTATATAAATAATTAAAATATCTTAAGATCAAAACAATGATATACAGGTGAAAATAGCACAATCTCAACTAATGAGTTAAATTTCATTAGCCGCAACCAAGGCGGACATTCATATTCTCAATACCACCTTTTCCCGATTCCAATTGAGCCTGACTATATTATCTGTGAAAATACCTTCAATTATATGCAAAGAATATTATTCCTGCTTCTTGGTTTTCCAATGATCTCATTCTGCCAAAAGTCGACATTCCTTTTCCCTATCACGTTGCCAGGTTTGATTTTTCTATTCTTAGTTCTTTCAGAACTTGCATTGCGAAAAAGCAATTTCATCTTAAACATCAGTCGGGAAATATCCTGATAATCTTTACGAACCTTTTTTTATAATGTTCTGAAAAGTTGCTTATGGTTACACCATTTGCCCGGCCGGATGTTGAATGAATAAACTTTAGTGTGTCGGTATTTTCTGTTATTATCCCCATATGTCCCACTATTTTAATAGAATCGTTTGTTCCGGTGAATAAAATCAAATCTCCTTCCTTAGCATTCATCTGATCAATTTGTTCGCCCATGTTTGTAAAGTCAACTGAAGATCTTGGCACTGCCACATTAAAGTGATTAAACACATAAGTAATAAACCCTGAACAATCAAAGCCTTCGGAAGGATCAGTTGAGGCGAATTTATATGGAATTCCTACCAATGTTTCCGCGAAACGAACCACTTCATGTTTAAACCCTGGTGATATATTTCTTTTTTCAAGCGGAGCTTTCTTTGAACTATACATGTTGGTGTCAGAGCCAGGAATAATTACCACTGTGTCACTTTCATTCATTTGCAGTTTGTTATTCGAATCCCTACACGAAAAATTAATTATGAAAATGAGGAAATATTTAAAATATTTCATGATTTAAAATTAAGATTATATCCTTCGGAATTAAATAATGAGGCTAATAAAACATGATAATGATCTTTTGAAAACCAAAAATAAATCCCGTCGAAGAAACATAGACGATATTGATAACTTCAAATAGATCAGGTGCAGCCTTGTGTAATGACACAATTATTTTTTGTCAATGGTTTTAATGCTTCTACCTGAACAAGACTCATTAAATATGGTAAGCGCTTTGACTGTTTTGTAGCTTTTTTCGCGAGCCTGGTTAAGTAAAGAGATTAAAGGGCTTTGAAAAGGTGAAAGGGGATTATTATTGTTTGCATAAGCAGCGATAAAAACTTTCTCAAGTATTTTGTTTGCTATTGGACCTTTGTGAACAATGCTTATGATTTTACCGTATACAGCGGGCGCATAAAGATCATAAAGTTCCGGCGTTAACTTAGGTACAATTTGTTTGTCCTTTATATCTTTAACCAACTGCATACTATATTAATTTAAGTTCTGCTATAAAATTACCTATAAAAAAGCATTAATTGCAGATATAGTTTCAATGGGGTGGCTCATATGGGGGCAATGGCCATAGGCTTTTAGTACAGTTAATGTGTTATGGGGGGTATTGGCATTAATATATTGTCCTACTGACAATGGGGCTATCATATCATCAGAACATTGTATGGTCAGGTTTTCAACGGGTATCAGGGGAAGATCTTTTCTATTGTCTGATAAAAAGGTGACTCTGGCAAATTCCTTTGCTATAACCGGATCAATAGAACAAAAACTATCCGTCAATTCCTGCGTGAGACCAGATCCATTTTCTGAATTCATTATCGCGGGAGCTATGGATCTTGCCCAGCTGATATAATCTTCTTCCATTACCTCGAGTAATGAATCAATTGTTTCCTGGTCGAAACCTCCTACATAATTTCCTTTAGATATATAGCAGGGTGACGGACCAATAAATATAAGTTTTTCAAAAATATCGGGCCGCCTGATTGCAGCCAGGGCACCTATCATACAACTTACCGAGTGGCCTATAAATAATATTTTTTTCAATTCTAATGCATCACATATTTCCAGGAGATCATTTACATAACCATCTAATGATGAATATTTTTTTGAATTATAAGATGTGGTATCAGATTTCCCTGCTCCTACAAAATCAAATAATACAAGCTTATAATTTTTATAAAAAGAGTTTTTAACGTGATTCCAGGCGTTCTGATCGCAGCCAAAGCCATGCGCAAATAAGAGCACTTTTTCACCTTCGCCCTCAATATTTACATTATTTCTTAATAAGACATTCGCCATTAAAGCTGATTATTTGATTTCGTTGCATAAAAGTCTGGTTTTTTAAATGATTCTACACTTTTTGTTTATTATAAGGTTGCGATTCTTTTTGCATAATTCCCCATTATATCGGGATTGTCATAAAAAATAATCATTGATCTAACTTAATTTTTAATTGAACAAAAGAAACAAAATTAGGCTGCAGAAAAAAAAAGCTAACCTTTCTTTCAATTCGCTCCATTACGGAAAGTTCGTAACGCAATTATTTCTAACGCCCAGGCTTCGGATTTTTTAAAAAACAGGTAAGGATGGCTTTGAACAAAAGCAATGTTTCAATCATAAAAGGATTGGCTTTACTATTTGAACTAAACCAAACCTATAAGGTTTTAAGACCTTACACCTTGGTAACAGCGTTTTTTCTGCCCGGAATTTGTCTTAAAAACATTACCCACATACCATTGCTCCTAACTAAACAGAAAGGATTGGCTTTATTATTTGAATGCTTCTGTTATAAATGCTCAGTTTACAGTAGTGCTAAAGTTAATCAGGGAACAAACCCCAAAAAGGGGATGTAATCTTTTTCGGGGGCCTTTTTTGTATTCTTTTTGGGCAAGCAAAAAGAAGAATAAATATTTAATATTAGCTAATTAAAGTTGCATTCCACTCCATAATATCTATGTTCATTCATTAAATGAATAGTTAGTTTACTTTCCTTTCTTTTTACCTAATTCCCGATTGTATCATTGATCAGCTTAATTTCTTTTGCTTGAACAAAAGAAACAAAATTCAAGGGCTGCAGAAAAAAAAGCTAAACTTTCCTTCATTTCGCTACGCCGAAAGAGCTAGAGCCGGGCATCAATTGTTATTCAGCCAACACAACTTCAACATAGTGCATTTCCTTATCACTTTCGCCGTTAACCCACCTGCGGTGGGGCGCTTCATTACGGAAAGTTCTTAACGCAATTTTTTCTAATGCCCAGGCTTCGAACCTTTTAGCTAATAGGTAACGATGGCTTTGAACAAAATCAAAGCTTCAAGCATAAAATGATAGGATTTATTATTGAATGCTCTAATATAAATGCTAAGATTATAATAGGCCCCAGGCTTATAATTGTTTTAGAAATAGGTAACGATAGCTTTGAACAGAATCAATTTGAATGCTTCTGATATAAAGGCTGAGTTTACAGAAGTACTAAAGTTTAATCAGGGAACAAACCCGAAAAAGGGATGTAATCTTTTTCGGGGGCCTTTTCTGTATTCTTTTTGGGCAAGCAAAAAGAAGAATAAATACTTAATATTAGCTAATTAAAGTTGCATTCCAATCCATAACATCTATGTTCATTCATTAAATGAATTGTTAGTTTACTTTCCTTTCTTTTTATCTCATTGATCAACTTAATTTCTTTTGCTTGAACAAAAGAAACAAAATTCAAGGGCTGCAGAAAAAAAAGCTAAACTTTCCTTCATTTCGCTACGCCGAAAGAGCTAGAGCCGGGCATCA
>JBDSDG010000064.1:0-4840 GCA_039920685.1 Ferruginibacter sp. | reverse complement strand
GATCCTTATTTTTATCCTCATATATTATGCGCTTGGACAATGTAACTAATGTCCGAAGCTGATCTCTCATTTTCCCCTTTTGTTGCGGATCTGATTTTCTTGTCGTTATTTTATTATATTATTATTTTTTTTATAATAAAATATTATGAGGTCTGCAGTAACCACTGATGACGAGTATATAAATGAATTGCCTAGTACAGGAGATCTGCATTTTCCAAATTGAGGAATACGATCCTGAAAAATATTCCGAAAGATTTTAAAGAATCTATCGGCTATTACGTTCCCCATGATCTTTATCCTCCTGGCTATCACTGTGAACCCAAACTTCCATTGCCTTTTACAGGTATCGCTTCACAAAAGCCTTTTATTGCTTTATATCATAATGGGTATACGCTTCACCAGAAACATCACTTTGGTTCGTATCGGAATATCCTAAACATTGTTTAGGACAAAACTGGATATGGGAAAAAGTTGTATCCGCTTTAACCTGCCGGTTGATATTCCGGGTAATAAAATGATCACCACCTGATTAGCTTATCAAATGTGATATAGGCTGTGCGAAAAATTATCCGGACAGGCATTAATTAGTAGAATAAGTTAACTACTTTCACAAAAAATGCTTTATGAAAATTTTTGTTGCAGGCTTACCTTATGATCTGGATGATGCAGAGTTGACCGAAATATTTGAAAAATTCGGAACGATTACTTCAGCAAGGGTGGCGATAGATAAAGAAACCGGGAAGAGTAAGGGCTTTGGATTTGTTGACATGCCGGATAGCACCGAAGCCAAGGATGCTATTGAAAGTCTAAATGATATGTCACTTGGAAAAAAGCCATTGGTAGTTAAACAAGCTGAAGAAAGAACCGGGCCGCCTGCATCAGGTGGTAGCGGAGGTTTCCGTGGGAATAGTGGCGGTAGTGGAGGCGGATACAATAAAGGTGGATTTAACAACAGGGATAGAGGCCGTTAATTGGCTTTTATTACTCCCAATAATTACAATTACTCCGTTATGCCAAAAACATAACTACGCTTATGAGCAAGCAACTCTTATCTGTTTTATTATTTTGTGCAATCGCCTCTCCGTCATTCAGCCAATCCTTTATGCATGGGGCAGGTATCGGGCTTTTTGTAGGAACAACGAGTGCCGCAGGTGGCCAAGTTGCAGTAGCAGAAGGATTTATTTATTCTCCACGCTTTAATTTTTTCGAAACTGAAAATCTATCGGTTTCTGTTGGTATTCCACTTAGCCTTGGCTTATCTGCGAGTACATCTTACAACAGTGGTAATTATTATGCAGAAGAATTAAAAATCAATTTATTGGTAAATGCTCCGCTGATATTTAATCTAAATATGGGAAGGGGTTCAACTAAACAGAACAGGACAAAGTTTGGTTACTTTGTGGGTGCTGGTTATGGATTCTACCATGGTGATTTTTATGGCATATTTACTGATGAACTTGATCCAACGTATGAATATCTTGGCAGCCGTTCATTAAGCATTCACGGTCCCGCGGCAAATGCAGGCATGCGTTTCGGTGTTGGAAAAAAACATAAGAATATAGAATTGAGATTCTCTTACATGAAGGGTATCAATGAAACAAAGCCTAACATTTTTGGAATTGCGGGCTTGTTTAATTTTTAAGAAAGAAATCAATCAGTGCTTAGTGATCATTTTAAATAACTATCAAACCATTCAACCAGGTTTTTCTCATCCTCATCAGTTGTTCTCCAACCATGCCCCGCTCCTTTTTTTATGATAAGTTTATTTGGAACTTTTGCCTCCTGGAATTTTAATATGATCGATTCAGATTGCTGAAGAGGCACAAGCCTGTCCGCATCACCATGAATGATAAGTGTTGGTGGGTCATCAGTAGTAACAAAGTAGATCGGCGATACCTGTTTTGCAATATTCTTTCTTGTTTCAATATCAGATATAGACACGTAGGTTCTGCTTGTGTCATTCCATTTCTTAAAATCAAAAGCAGCAGACAATCCTGTAGCGATGAGAATTGCCTGGCTAGCGGATGCGTTGAAACCGTTTTGGCCGTAGTTTAAAAAATCTGTTGGAGGAAAAAATACAGCTACCGCCTGGACTCGGCTCGATACTCGATCAACAGGATCAGCAGAATTAATGTCTGCATTATCATCTGCGGTTGCAATAAGCAGCGCAAGGTTTCCGCCTGAAGATGCTCCTGTTATTCCGATCTTACCGGGATCAATCCCATATTGCTTCGCATTGTAACGAATAAATCTGACAGCCCGTTTAATATCTTCCTCTTCATCGGGGATAGTATATCGAGGTTGGGAACTGTGTATTACATTAAATACTGTATAGCCACGATCAACGTATGCTTTATCCTTGTTACCATAACGTAACATCATATCCAAGCCGGATCGCCAGTTACCACTTACTATGCTTATAAGAGCTTTTCCATTGGATTTTGCCGGCATCTGAACAAAACATGTGAGTGCCATTCCATCTTTTCTGCCATAAATTATTTCTATTCCGTTAACAGGTATATCCTGTGCCGAAATTTGAGTAATATTAAAAACAAAAAATAAAGAAATCAAATATTTCAACATGGGTCCAATGATTTACAGGATACATATTGTTACATTTTTTATGCCGGAAAATTTAGAACAAAAAAGTATAACAATTACCTGTATGTTTAGTGGTATTATTATTCATAATTATTTTTCTATCCATATAATGGAATCACCTGTCATAAACTCATTTTGCTCCCATAATTTATTATTCGGATCCCTGATCCATTTTCCATCAACAATGAATTTATACAAATGTTTTCCCCGCGAAAGGTGAATCGAGAATTGCCATTCCTCTCCTACTTTTTTCATTGCATGTGAGTTTGGATTGAATCCATTAAAATCGCCCGCTAGAAAAACTTTTTTTGCATTAGGAAAGCCTTTAAGCCTGAATATATAATTAGGTTCAAGGATAAGAAACGAATTTCCTTTTTTTCCTTCCGCTGTAACTAATGGGTTAGACGGATCTGTCATTTCCTTACCATCTACAATAAAACGATACTCATAATTGCCCGGGCCAAGTGTGTATGGATATTCCCACCCACCGGCAGTTTTCGTCATAAATAATTCATCCTTACGCCAACCGTTAAACGAACCGGTGACAGTAACGGTTTTTGCATCTTCAAATCCAATCAGTTTAAATAAATAAGGCTTGCCAAAATGAATGACGGAATTAAAATCATTGAATTCATTTGGCAGCTTATCCGGATTTGCAGCATCCGTTTTCCAATTCCCATCAATAATGAACTTATAAGTATGAGTTCCTTCTGCCAGGTATATAGGAAGTTCCCATCCGGTACCCGTTTTCCACAATTGCAACTCGTTTGGCCGCCAGTTATTAAAACTACCTGCAACGTATACCCTTTTAGCACTGTTATATCCCTGGACCTTGAATGAATGATTGACCTTATAAAAAACAGAATTCATATTCCCCAGGCCATCGTTTTCCCGCTGTATGTTATCATCATCTACGATCCAATTTCCATCTGAAATGAATTTATACCAATATTTTCCGGGACCCAGGTTTACAAAAGCGATCCAGCCACTATCGGTTTTTGTCATTGGTAATGCATCCGGAATCCAATTATTAAAGCTTCCGGCAAGCATCACTTTTTTTGCATTTGAATGGTTTCGCAGGTAAAATGTAACTGTTGAATCTTTTGATATGAACGGTGGTTTATTTTTGAATTTATTAAACCCGTAAAACAAGCCATTATTTGTGGCGGGAAATAAAGCGGGAAATCCGGGTTGGCTACCGGAGAATACGATCTTGTCTGCATAATTTTTCAGATCATCAGAACTTATCATTAATTTACTTATCGCGAAGGATTTCTTGTCATTTTTTGCGATCTCCCAACCCATCATATGTATTGAATCCGGAGTTTGGGTTCTCAGAAAATGTTTTATGCCAACATCGGATAAATCATACTGAACAATAAAACTATCAAGCTCAACAGGAGAGATATTCTTTTCAATTTCAATATACATTTTGCCATTCCTGATAGTATATATTTGTGCCGATACATTTTCAAATGATATAAGCAGTGTGCAAAAACACACAATAATGAAAACATTCCGGTTAAGTTTTATCATTGCCTTGGTTATTTCCAGATATACATCTGGCGGTTAACAAAATTAAATCCAATTTTATGTAACGACAGGAAATCAAAACCTAAAATTCCATCGGTACAGGAAATATATGACAGGCATGATTTTTCCAGGTTTGTTATGAGGACTGGCAGGTTTGATATATACTCAGTGCCGATCCTGATATTATTCAATCCACCATATAAGGCTTCGATCCTTTTTTCATTTGCGCCAACAAGGTTCACCTTCCGATTGATCACAACATTTTCGAAGACCTTGTCCGGTAACCGGCTGTCGAGCATATTCGTCTCGGCTCCGCAATCAATGATGAAGCGCAATTTTTTACCACCTATCTCCAGCCATGTGATGATCTTATTTTCTGTTATGTCGAAAGGAAGTACGGTATAGGCAGATGTATCTTTCAATAGTTCACTTTTATAAGTGCGGCTTTCTTTTTTCTTGATCAGGTGTAGGTACAGTAGGCTTTTCTCATAATCAATGATCATTTCGAATTGCTTAAATAATTGCAAGCCGAGAAGCCCGAGTATTCTTACTCCCTTGCTGTTCTCAATATGGCCAAGGTTGACCATATCGGCTTCAACACGATTGTACTTGATATTTCCAATTTGGAACTCAGCCACTTCCGTTTGAATCCGGGAGCCCGGCGTTCCTGAAATTCCAGTCTGTTCCTGGTCTGAATTACTTATTG
>JBDSDG010000063.1:0-3572 GCA_039920685.1 Ferruginibacter sp. | reverse complement strand
CTAATTCTGCCTGCCTGTTGATCGGAAGCAAAAATTGTGTTGTCATGTTATTTGCTGAAACTCTTTTTAATGGCTTCACCAAAAGTAAACTGGCTGATACTAATAACGGCACAGAAGTATTATTATCTATCGATGCTGAAAGCCGTGAAGAGGTGGATCATATGGCCCGGAAGGCAGCTGATGCCGGAGGTATTGTTTATGCCCAACCGGGAGAAAGCCAGGGCTGGATGTATGGTTGCGGATTTTCTGATCCTGATGGCCATCGCTAGAATGTTTTGTTTATGGACATGTCAAAAATGCCAAAGCCATAATAACTATTTAATTATAAGTGGGCACCTGCTTCATTATCTTATTTTTCCCCGCTATTGCTGTGACCTTTACACTATTTCAAAACTATACAGGCTATTTTTAACTTCTGCGGTAATGCCTGAACTTCTATAAACTATGGTTGAATAAATTATTACAAGGCCCTTCCTACAGGATACAACAAATACCGGTCGTCATAATATTTTGTTTTACTATAAAACCAGGTGAGGATCGCATATGGATTGCTGGCAAATGATTTGTCCGCTGCTTTTTTTTGCTCAAATTCTTTTTGTAATGCAGGTGATCCTTCCAGCATTTTTTTCGCAAGCGGTTCCATCACATAGGATTCAATATATTCCGTACGTTGAAAGATCTGAAGAAAAAATCCCCAACTGAAATAAGAATCCTTTGAACCAGGTTCAAGTAACAACATTGCAAGATCACCTAAGGGCTGGTCTGTTGAGATGTATACAGAACCTGCCGGGAATAGTTGCTTGCCGTTTTCTGTTCTTGTTGTTGCTGAAACCTGCATATGGCCTTCGAAAGGTTGTGGCCTATGACTATCATCTTCTAATTTATATTCCATGATCCTGTACATGTCAACAACTACCTCACGTGGCGACATTATCATTTCCATTTTAATACCATGTAATTTTAATCTTGAAATTACCTCATCACAAGATGGAGGAACCCAATAACCTTTGGGCCGGGTTACCAGATCAATAGGCTCAGTTGATTTATAATCTGCAACGATCATTGTTACGGGTTTTCCAAGCCATTCAACATAATCGGTATTTGTTGTACCTGATCTATGCATGACTGAAGCTATTCCTAACAATCTTAGGCTATCCGTAGCCGTTGAATCCGTTTTTTGCCCGATCTCCTTTGCATCGAAGCTTATAGTATTCTTCTGTTGTGGAACTTTCCAGCTCATCGCCATTTTAGCGGCCCTGACCGACCTATCCTTTTCGGTAATTTGCCTTAATGAAGGCCCTTCAGTTGCTAAAAGCCTTAAAGTGCTTTCCAGCAAAACGTAGGTTCCTAAGACGCGTTGCTTATAAGGCTTTAAAGAATGATTTTCCACCAATACCGAGGCAAGGTGGCGAAGGTCCCCGTAACTATCTGAAAACCTGGGCCCACCTGTTACTACAATATTCCCCTGCGAAAAATCTTTGTCATTCAAGGCAAACAATAAAGGCCCTGGAATATGACCAGAAGCGCTTAGATCTTTATCAGCAAAAGGTTTATATGTATTTTCCAGCCAATTGCGAATGGCAGTTGAATAGCCTTGCTTACCGATGCCTCCAAAAGTAATGTCGTACTGGTAATCTGCTCCATCGGTTACGTGGATATCCATGTATAAGACCGGGTCGTATTCGTTGATAACTTTAATGACAGATCTTATTTCCCGGGTGTCAAGCTTTGCATAGTCACGGTTAAGGTTTAGATTTTGTGCATTGGTACGCCAGCCCATATTTTCCGGTCCGCGTTGGTTAGGGCGGTTGTATGAAGAAGAACGCTCATGAGCATCCACACTTAAAATCGGGATGAACAAAAAATTTACTTTGTTCAAAAGATATTTTTTGTTCGCAAAAGCTATATCACGCAATAACATCATCCCTGCATCTTTACCATCTATTTCACCTGAATGAATACCTGCCTGAGCAAGCAGCAATGGTTTGCCGGATCTTTTTAAAGAAGCTGCTGTTAGGTCTTTTTCAGTTGAAGCAATGATCATATAAATGTCACGGCCTTCAACGCTCTTACCAATGGAGACCATGGTTAAAAGTGGTGAAGCAGCGGTCAACTTTTTAAACCAATTCATGGTCTCTTCATAATTTGGCGTGGAAACGAAACCTGATCTTTCTGCGGCGGTTATCCAGGGGTTACCGGCTTGTGCTATTAATGATTCGCTGGCTCCTTTCCATTCTATTACTGGCGGTAAGATAGATTGAGCTTTTGTAATGGTTAAGCCTGCAAGCATTAATACTGCAAACCAAGCGACCACGCATTTTATTTTATTCATCATCATATTTTTTTTGAGTAAGAGTTGTGTAAATGCAAGGCTGTATTGTTGAGTTAAAACAAAGAATACATTATTTGAAGAACAATTAATTCATATTATTTAAAAGTAGAACTTTACTATATTCAAGCTACACAACTGGTTTAAATGTCGTAAAATTAGGCATGAAAAGTAACTCACGCTAACCAAGTATTTGTCAACAGTGCCGGCGATCTGGTCCCGATAAAAATCTTGATGCTCTACGAACTGAACCTGATCAAATCTTCTAAGTATTTCATTGAATTCATCTTTTTTATGATCAATTCACGGCGCTTTGCTTCAGGCAATGTTTCAAATACTTCAGAGTATTTTAATATCCATGGAATTCCAGTTGATGTAAATTTTGAATGGCTCATGGAGCCGCCGAGTTAGATCAATGCATGCACCTACATAATATTTATCAAGTTTTGCAGAATACAAAATGTAAGTATATGGCATAAAAAAACCTCCATTAAGAGGTTTTGTGATCTGGCTGGGACTCGAACCCAGGGCCCATACATTAAAAGTGTATTGCTCTACCAACTGAGCTACCAAATCATTCTTATTTTTTTCCTTTCTATTGGCCCTCCCGATAAAATCGGGATGCTCTACCAACTGACCTACCAAATCATATGATCCATCACCTTTTTTCAAGGGAGTGCAAAAATAAGGCAAAAACCGATTTCATCAAATTATTTTAAACGGTTTTAATCAGAATTATTTATTTAATACCTCAATTGTTTCCTTACAGCAGTATAACTACCCTATTTTTGTCACGAATATTTTTACATGACTGATTTTTTTAAAAATAAAGTGGTTGCCATAACAGGCGGTAGCGGCGGTATCGGTAAAGCATTGATAGAACAATTGTTATCATTGGGGGCAAAGATCGGAACATGTGCCCGCAACCAGGATAAATTATACGATCTCCAGTTACGGCATTCCACAGCTCCATTACATTGCCTTGTTGCGGATGTTAGCAATTACAATGACTGTAAGCTTTTTATCGACACCACCATCCAACAATTTGGTGGCATTGATATACTTATAAACAATGCAGGCATTTCGATGAGGTCATTATTAAAAGACGCAGACCTGGATGTTTTTAAAAAAATAATGGATATTAATTTTTTCGGAACTGTATATTGTACCAAGCTTGCACTTGATTCTATCATTGAAAGAAAAGGAACGATCGTAGGAGTATCCTCTATTGCTGGTTATCGTG
>JBDSDG010000062.1:0-35001 GCA_039920685.1 Ferruginibacter sp. | reverse complement strand
TGGAAAGAGAAAGTTTTGAAAATGTAGAAGTGGCTGCGTATATGAACGAGCATTTCATAAATATAAAGATCGATCGGGAAGAACGCCCGGACCTGGATCACATATACATGGATGCGGTTCAGGCTATTGCCGGAAATGGTGGCTGGCCGCTAAATGTATTTTTAACATCAGATGCAAAACCGTTTTATGGAGGAACCTATTTTCCGCCTGTAAAAGCATACAATCGTCCTTCGTGGATGGATGTATTAAAAAGTATTCATGAGGCATGGGTAAACAAGAAAGCAGAATTGGTTGAGCAGGCAGAGCAATTATTGAATCATATCTCATTGTCGGCCGAAGCTTTTGGAAGCAGCCAATCCTTAACGTTGGAAAAAGAAGCTGCATTATTTACCCGGGAACAGTGTAAAACGATCAATGAGAATATTTTAAAAGCCGCCGATGCTGTTCAGGGCGGATTTGGCGCTGCGCCTAAATTTCCGCAGACATTTACCATTCAATATCTTTTGGCTTACGGATCATTCTTTAAGAATGAAAAATCGTTGCAACATGCCGAATTCTCACTGAAGCAAATGCTGAATGGAGGCATATATGATCACCTTGCAGGAGGTATGTCAAGGTATAGTACCGATACCCAATGGCTGGCGCCCCATTTTGAAAAAATGCTTTATGACAATGCGCTACTTGTAAATGTTTTATCGGATGCTTATCAAATAACCAAGGATACATTTTATGCAGATTCGATCCATAAAACACTGGCCTTTTTTATACGCGAAATGAGGCATTCAGAAGGTGGATTTTTTGCAGCTTTGGATGCAGACAGCGAAGGTGAAGAAGGTAAATTCTATGTGTGGCAAAAAGCAGAGATCGACCGTTTTTTGGGAAAAGATTCCCCGGTATATTGTAAATGGTATGGTGTTACTGAAAATGGGAATTGGGAAGAAAAAAATATCCTGCATATCAATTCTGTTGAAGAGATTTTTGCAGAGGAAAATCAACTTTCTGTACCGGAATTGATTGGGCTGATCCAAAGGAGCAACGATAAATTATTGGCAGAACGAGACAAAAGGCCGCATCCCCATACTGATGATAAAATGATCCTTGGCTGGAACGCACTCTTTCTTACAGCACTGTGTAAAGCTGCAGCAGCATTGGGTGACGACAGTTATAAAACGGTTGCCATATCGTTATTTGGTTTTATTATGGCGAAATATTCCGGCACTGAGATCATCAGTTTTCACACATATAAGAATGGGCAGGCAAAACACCCTGCCTTTTTAGATGATTATGCCTACCTGGTACAGGCCTGTATTGCGCTACAGGAACTTACGGGAGATCAGCAATACCTGTTAGAGGCAAAAAAACTTTCTGAATACGTAATTGAGAATTTTGAAAATCCAGCAACCGGATTCTTTTATTACACCCACAGGAACCAATCTGACGTTATCACGAGAAAAGTTGAATTTTATGATGGTGCAGTGCCTTCTGGAAACAGTATCATGGCGGCAAACCTGCTTTACCTGTCGGTGGTGTTTGAAAATGCTGAATGGCGGACGAGGGCCCTAAAAATGGTACACGATCTTCAAGAGACGATCATAAAATACCCAACATCTTTTGCGGTATGGGGTTTGATACTGCTAAACCAGGTGGTTGGTATCAATGAGATAGTCATTACCGGGAGCAATATCCATCAAATTATAAATGAATTGTTAAAATTGTATCTTCCAAATAAGGTTTTACAATCTTCACAGAAGGAATTATCATTGCCTTTGTTGATCAATAAAACCTTTGCCAGTAAGACTTTGATCTATCTTTGCAGGAATTATTCGTGCCAGGAACCAGTAGATAGTATCAATGACCTGAAAAAGTTATTGAAGAACACGGTCGATTAACATAAAAGTTCACAATATTTGAATAATTTAGCCGTTAACTATAAGCACCAGGAATTTTTGTTGGAAAAATAATGACAATAGGGTTTATGAAAATGATTATAATTCAAAATAATCATTACATTTGCCCATTACCCTCAAAGTTTAAAAAAATGATTAATCGGTTATTCTACCTGATAGCCCTAATAGCTATCGCATCTACTTCAAGTAGCTGCAAAAAAAACAAGGGCGGTAAGTCTTTACCGAACGACGGTCAGTTGCATGGTGTAGCTCCAGGTTCTCGTTGGAGTCTTACAAAACCTCCGGGAATGGTGTTTGTCCCCCAGGGAACTTTTCATATGGGTCCAAGCGATGAAGATGTCAACTATGCATATACAGCCCGCAACAAACAGGTTTCCATAAGTGGTTTCTGGATGGATGCTACTGAGATAACCAACAATGAATATCGCCAGTTCACAAATTGGGTAAGAGATTCAATTGCGGCTAAATTGATGGGCTTCGTTAAACAAGGACAAGATGGCAACGAATACATTGATTGGAAAAAGGCTGGTTCTATAAAATGGGGAGATAAAGCTACGATCGAAAAGATCGACGCGATCATCGTGACCCCAGACAACCGTATTTTCGGTAAAAAGGAATTGGATGCGAAAAAGATCGTTTATCAATCCGAAATATTTGATTATAAAGCAGCTGCTCAAAACAGGGACGTAACTATACCAAGATCGGCCTTCATCGTTAAGCAACAGATCCCCGTATACCCGGATTCACTTTGCTGGGTAAGGGATTTTGCATATTCCTACAATGAGCCGATGGCTAAGAAATATTATAATCATCCTGCTTTCGGTAACTACCCGGTAGTTGGTGTTTCATGGAAACAAGCTACTGCTTTCTGCGAATGGCGCACACATTATTATAATGCATACAATGAGTCAAAGAAAAGATCTCCTGAATCAGATTTCAGGCTTCCTACCGAGGCTCAATGGGAATATGCTGCAAGAGGTGGACGTTCACAATCTCCGTATCCTTGGGGCGGACCGTATCTAAGGAATAAAAAAGGATGTTTGCTGGCAAATTTTAAACCTGGCCGTGGTAACTATCCTGAAGATGGTGGATTTTATACTGTAAGGGCTGATGCTTATTGGCCGAATGATTTTGGCTTATATAATATGGCAGGTAATGTTTCAGAATGGACCTCATCACTTTATTACGAAGGTGGATATAATTTCCAACATGATATGAATCCTGATATTCGCTGGAATGCTAAAGATTCAGATCCTCCACGGATGAAGCGTAAAGTATTACGTGGCGGAAGCTGGAAAGATGTTGGATTTTTTCTTCAAACAAGCACACGGGCATACGAATACCAGGACACTGCAAAATCTTATATTGGATTCCGTTGTGTGATAGATCTTCCACCGGCAAAACGTAAAAAATAGCTAGAAATTTATAGATAAGACTTCTAAATAACTTTTATTAAATTGACCCGTTCCTTATGTAAGTAAGGAGCGGGTTATTTTTCCAAATATTTCTAATCAATTATTCAAAACAATCCCCAGTTAAACTAAAACTTAAAAAAACATGTCAGTAAAAATTCCTTCAAACGTAAGTAAATGGATGGATGTAGGCGTTTCAATCGGCGCGGCAGCCGTTATTTTTGGAGCTTTGCAGAAGATCCTTCACACACCGATCGCAGATACCTGGTTGAAGATAGGTCTATACACGGAAGCTTGTATTTTCTTGATCTATGGTATTCTATATTTGATCTATCCAGCGGTAAAAGAAGAGTATGAAGGTAAATTGAAACCAGCAACCGTTGGCAATCCGGCACTCAAGAGCATGGATAAAATGCTGGAGGAAGCAGATATTACCCCGCTTAGCTTAAAGAAGCTTGGTGAAGGATTTCAAAAGTTAGGGACTTCCGTTTCCGGGATCTCTGATGTTAGCGACGTAGTAAAATCAACCGGTGATTTCAATGCTAAAACAAAAGAAGCAACTGTTGCAATCAGTACAATGGCAACTGCATTTTCAAGTAGTGCGGCTACCATGAATTCATTTAATACTGCATCAGAAAGCGCAAAAGGATTTCATGAGCAAGTGCAGGTTCTTACAAAAAACCTTGGTTCATTGAATACGATCTATGAGCTTGAATTAAAAGAAAGCAACAATCACCTGAAAGCTTTAAATGGCTTCTACGGTAAAATGGCTGAAGCAAGTGCTGCAATGATGAACAGCGTGGATGATGCTAACAGGGCTAAAGCAGAGATCGGAACACTGGCAAATAACCTCGGAAAGCTGAATGCTGTTTATGGAAATATGCTAAGCGCAATGCAGGGAAGATAATTGCAACAGCGTTTTTACCAAACAACTTTGAATAACAATATTAAATACTAATAGTTATGGCTTTACCTAAAGAGCCCCGGCAGAAGATGATCAACATTATGTACCTGGTGCTTACCGCACTGCTTGCATTGAATGTATCTTCTGAAATTTTGAATGCCTTTAAAGTAGTTGATAAAAGTCTTGTGACATCAAACACAAACCTTGCTTCATCGAATGGCACGCTTTACAAATCGCTTGAAACAAAATTAAACGATGCCCAAACCACTGAAAGAGCAAAGCCCTGGTATGCACGTGCACAAGTGGCAAAGAAACTTTCAGATGATATGGACAATTTTATCAACCAATTGAAAACAGATCTTAAAAAAGAAGCTGATTCAAAAATGGTTAATGGCAAGGAACAATTTAAGGAAGATGACCTGGAAGCTGCAACCCGCTTATTCGGTAATGGCGAAGGTGGAAAAAAGCAAGGTCCTTTGTTAGAATCAAAACTAATTGCTTACCGAAGTGCAATGCTTGGAATTGATCCATCTATTAAAGCAGAATTCGAAAAGAATTTCCCGGTAGATGTCAGCCCTCAAGTGGGACAAGATGGCCAAACCAAAGATTTTACAGAAGCATTTTTTCATATGACCCCAACGGTTGCCGGACTTACCTTATTAAGTAAGTTCCAGAATAACGTAAAGAACGCAGAAAACCTGGTAGTCACTTATTGCCACAACCAGGTTGGAGCGGTTAAGATCGTTTATGATCAGTTTGCTGCATTGGTTGGACAAAGCTCTAACTATGTAATGCCAGGAGAAGAAGTAGAGATCACAGCTGGTGTTGGTGCTTACAGCAAAGCTGCACAGCCGGTAATTTCTATTAATGGTGCAAATGCTGCAATTGATGCTGATGGCAGGGCAGTTTATAAATTCCAGGCTAACGGTGGTGGTGCACGTTCCGTACCTGTAAACGTTACGTATACAAAGCCAGATGGAACAAAAGAATCAAAAACCTTCGACGTAAAATATACCGTAGGTACACCAGGTGGTGCTGCGGTAATGCTTGATAAAATGAATGTATTTTATATTGGAGTTGATAATCCTGTTACTATTGGTTCTCCAACCGGTTGGGATAAAACAACTGTGAGTATGGCTGGTGGTACTATATCCGGTGCGGGTTCTAAAAGAACAGTACGGGTAAGTGCGATCGGTCCGGCCAGTATTAATGTGGTCGCTGATGGGCACCCTAGCAAGTTTGAATTCAGGGTCAAGAAGATCCCGGATCCGGTATTTAAGATCGGTTCTGGTAAAGCACGTGTACCTGCAGTGGAATTTAAGAACCAGCAGTTTTGCCGTGCAGATTTGGAGGCATTTGATTTTGATCTGAAGTTCAATATAGTGAGTGCCACGGTTTATTTTTCCGGAGCTAATTTCCCGAACGTAACACCGTCATCAATTTCATCGAATAACCTGGGATCTTTGAGCGCATTAATGCAAAGAGCCGGACCGGGAACTTCTGTAACCTTTACAAATATTAAAGTTGCAGGTCCGGACGGTACAAGGACGATTGACGAAAGAGGTATAACCCTCTATTAATATAAAAATTGAGATCTATGAAAAAGCATTTTTTAAGATGTTTGTTGCTTGCCTTCCTGATGGCCGGAATTTCAAATGTGGCTGATGCACAGGCAAACAAGAAGCGTACTGCAACAAAGCGTGCTACCACCCGTAAAACAACCAAGACCAAGACAAAGGCAACAATTCAACCAACGGTTGCTGTGGCAGATACTGCAGCAGTTGCAGAGGTTGCGGAGCCAACCATCGACAGTTTACCGATTAAGATCGTGAAAAAGTCGCTGCGCCCCGTTGAAGCTGTTGAAACTACGGTGCTGAGAGATAGAACACCATTGCCGTACGAGCATTTGCGCGCTGATGATGCAGTTTATCGTCATAAGATATGGCGCGAAATAGATACTCGTGAAAAACTGAATCTTCCTTTTCGTTATTCTTTAGATGAGAATAATGGAAACCAGCGGTTCATCTCCATTTTGTTGCAGGCGATCCAGGATAGTGCAGTCACGGTATTTAGTAATATTGACGATCGTTTTACCACACCTATGACGATCAAGGACGTATCAAACGTGATCGCCGGTGATTCAGTTTCTGTTCCCATCTACAATGAGGCAGGTGAACTTACAGGCACAAAAATGATGAGAAACGAGATCAACTTTGACTCGATCAACAAATTCAGGATCAAAGAGGAAGTGATCTTTGATAAAGAAAGCTCTAGATTATTCTGGAGAATACTTGGTATTGCACCTGTAAAGAGTGTAATCACAGCACAAGGCTTATACCTGGGTGAGACAGAGTTATTTTGGGCATACTATCCTGATATGCGACCTGTGTTTGCAAAGTATGAAGTATACAATCCAAAGAATTTTGGTGCAAGGATGAGTTGGGAAGAACTTTTTGAAAGCCGTATGTTTTATGGAAGAATAATTAAAAGCACTCTTGATAACCCATTTGATGCATACATAAAAAATTATAAGGGTTTCTCAGACAATGGGATACTTCAACTTCTTGAAGGCGAAAATATCAAAGAAAAGATTTTTAATTACGAACAGGATCTGTGGAGTTATTAATAATTTAATTGCCTGATAAAAAGCCCCGGATCTACGGGGCTTTTTTATTAATAAATTTTTTCTGTTTAAAGATGATTGTTAATTTATTGATATTATCTGAATCATAATCATCGGGTAATTGATTTGTATCACGCCGCTAATTATATTTACATTGGTTTTTCATAGGATATTGGATTTAAAGCAGGGCTGGACTTTTATCCTGGCCCTCTTTTTTTTGCAAGCTGTAAGCTATTAGCTATAAGCTGCAAGCTTGTTTAAGGGGATTAAATTACGTGGATTGATAAAATTTCTACCAATTGAAACCATAAACTATAAACTAAGAACTATTAACCAGGAACATCAAACTTCAAACCTCCAACCTCCAACCTCAAACCCCCAACCTCTTCAATCCTTCAAACACGATCCCTGCTTTTGAAATTCCAACTGCTTCCTCCAAATCTTTTAATTGCAGTTCCCTGATCTTTTTTACCGACTTGAATTTTTTCAGCAGTATATCAGCTGTTTGCTTTCCTATGCCTGGGATTTTTTCGAGCTCATTCTCGATCGCAGATTTGCTTCGCTTATTTCTATGAAAGCTAATTCCAAACCGGTGAACTTCATCACGGATCCTCCTGATCAGTTTCAGGCTATCACTGTTCCATGAAAGTTGTAAAGATGCTGAGTCACCGGCAAAAAATAATTCTTCCTGGTTCTTGGCTAGTCCAACCAGTGTAAGTTTTCCTGATAAACCAAGTAAATCAATACTTTCCAGCGCTGCACTTAATTGACCTTTACCGCCATCAATGATGATCAATTGAGGCAATGGGCTGTTTTCATCTAAAAGCCGCTTATATCGCCTGTAAACAACTTCCTTCATAGAAGCAAAATCATTTATGCCGGTAACTGATCTGATATTGTAATGGCGATAATCTTTTTTGCTTGGAAGGCCATCCTTAAAACAAACCATTGCTGCTACGGCATTGCTGCCTTGCAAATTTGAGTTGTCAAAGCATTCTATGTGAACTGGCATTTCTTTTAAATGAAGATCTGTTTGCAGTTGCTCCAATACTGCTTTGCTTTCCAATGCCGTTTTGTCCTCCAGGCGTAACAATTTTTTTTCTTCCAATGCAGCCTTAAAATAGTTTACGTTTTTTTCAGAGAGTTCCAGTAATTTTTTCCTGTCACCATGTTTGGGCACTGTTAACATGATCGTGTCATCAGGGTATTCAACTGGAAACGGAACAATGATCTCTCTTGCTTCACTATTAAATGTTACTCTTAATTGTGCGATCGCAAAAAGTAATATTTCTACTTTTGTCTCTTCCAGTTTCTTTTCTAGAATGATCGTTTTGGTCTGTATGATCGTTCCATTATTTACTGCGAGGTAATTTACGTATGCCGTATCACCTTCTTCCAATATCGTGAAGACATCAATAGTACCGGTTCGTGTATTAACTACCGTGGAAGATGCCTGGTATTTTTGCAAATGTTCTATCTTTCGTTGAAACACAGCCGCATTTTCAAACTCCATTTTTTCCGAATGGGCCCTTAATTGCATTTTGTATTCCAGCAGGATAGGGTGGAGATTACCTTTCAAAAAATGTTTCAACCTGTCGAGCCCATCATTGTAATCCTGCAAGGTTTGAAATGCTTCGCATGGACCTTTACAATTACCTAAATGGTATTCAAGACAAACTTTAAATTTCTTTTTTTCAATATTCCTTTCTGTCAGGTTCAGCTTACAGGTACGTAAAGGAATATTTTGCTTTATGAAGTCAAGTAATTCCCGCACTTTATTCAATGAGGTATACGGACCAAAATATTGTGAGCCATCATTAATTTTATTCCTGGTAAAGAAAACTCTTGAGAAGGGCTCATTCTTGATCACGATAAAGGGATAGGATTTATCATCCTTGAGATTGATGTTGAACAAAGGCTGGTATTCCTTTATGAGCGAGTTTTCCAGGAAGAATGCATCCTGTTCGCTGTTGACAATGGTGAACTCAATTTTTTGAATGCGCTTCACCAGCTCGGCAGTCTTATAATTAATAAAGGTTTTGGAAAAATAACTACTTACTCTTTTGCGCAGATGCTTCGCTTTGCCTACATAGATCAGCTCTCCATAAGCATTATAATATTTATAGATACCGGGAAGGGCCGGTATAGTTGGAGCCAGTTGCGAAAATTCCTGTTGTGTCATTGGTTTTTAAAAATCCCATTTTATAGTTACTTCTTGTTCTATAGCATCGGTTCCATTTACTGTAGGTGAAATGGTTACAATCTTACACCATTTACCAGCTTGCCAGGTGAGCTGGAATATTTTTCGATCTTGTTTTTTCAACATGTAGATGCGTGTGACTGTATTTTTTTGCGGATCAACATATACATCCCAGTGCTTTAACGAAAACGAATCGGGCAACTGCTTTGATGGGTCATAAGTAAACGTGACCGCATTGATCGTTTGGTCGAGAAAGCTTTTTTCAGTGAACATCCGGGCCATATTACTACTATCGATCAGTGGTTCTAAAAACATCCTGAACTCATCCTGCAACTGTTCAATTTTTATCCATGAGCTATCGTAGCGCTCTTTTATATGTACGATCTTTAGCGGATTAATACCTATTGTCCTGATTTCAGATAACTGGCCATTTAAGAAATCGGTAACAGGAAAGAAAGCAGGCTTCACTGTATCACCATTGTTATTTGTGACCGTTGCACTACTATTCTCGTCATTACAACTGGTACAAAGCATCAAAAGTATCACACCTCCAAGACTCCATTTCATTGTTCAAAATTAAACGTAAACAGTTTGACAACAAAACATTACCAAAACAAAGACGTCCCGATAAACGGGACGTACTTCAATTATAATTAAACTAAACTTAAAACTTTGTTATTACGCCGATCTTAACTCCTATGTTATACAATTTTTCATCATAAGTATATTCAGGAGTAAGGGTTGAGAGGACCTGGTACCGGAATTGAGGACCTGCATTCAGGATGATCCCGCTTTTAGTCTTATAACTTAAGAAAGTTTCAACACCTGCATTCAAATTCCATGTTCTCATCATAGAGTTTCCATCAACATAATTCTTGAGATCGGATGACACCAGGTAAGCATTGCCACCCATGATATATGTTGGCTGAATAGTAGCTCCGGCAAACCAATTCAGGTTATTCTTTCCTGCCAGTTTAATATCAGCACCTATTGGTAAGGAAAGCTGGTAGGTATTATTATTTAGTTTGGTGTTATAGATCCCATCAATGTTTGCGAGCGAAGTAGGCTTGGACACCAATAATGGATATCCGGATGTAAGATCATTAAGCATCACCGTTGTCACGGTTGGATGTTTAAGATCATAAGCGTTGATATTGTAATTGCTGTAATTGAATTGCACGCCAAGCTTAAGATTAATCCTCTGGGTTACACTATACAATATATTTCCGCCCACCTCCATGTTTACTGCCGCTACCTGGCTGACTGCACTTTCAAGGTCTGTACTGCCGGCAGCAGGAGTAGATACCAGTGATGATGAAACAACTGTGTTATATGAAGTGTTTTTAGATAATGTACGATAGCCAACTGACGGGGTCATATATAATTGATATGTTACCCTGGATCTCCATTTTGAGGAAAATGGTTTATTATGAAAAGCATAGTCCTCGATCCATTCTTTGTCTGCGGCTAAACTCTGAACAACTGGTTTCTGATTTTTCTTCAGGCCATTTTCCGTTTTACTGTCATTGATCAGATGGTCAGTTGATGATCCATTCAATGCCAGCAAAGACGTTCCGTTCTGATCAGTTTTATATCCGGCAATTTTTTCAGCCAATGCTCTGTCATCCGCATTTAATATTCCTGCATTGTTTGAAATTTTTACAGTAAGCTCTCCCTGTTGATTACCTGCGGCATTATATTGATCTGTAACACTGGGTGACAATGCCTTTACATCCGTGAGCATATTTCTCTTCTGTGACTTATTTGAAAACTGCGCAATTACCGGCTTTGATGTAGTAGATGATAAAGCCGTTGATAGTTTAGTGGTTTCCTCCTTTGGTAATTTAGAAGCACCGATAGCGTTGATAGAAACATCATTCCTGTTAGACAATCCAACATACATGATTGAAGAAATGAGCAATAAGCATACAGCCAGTGATGGCCATTTACGGCTTGGATGAAGATCATTATAGATGCTATGCCAAACCCGCTTTGAAGGATACATCCTGAAGTCATTAGTAGTGTCCTTCAAAAGCTGCTCAAAATTATCCGGGTAAAAATTCTTTTCCATCTTCACAAAAAGCTTTTATTAATAGTTAGTGGTAAGTCAAGGTATTGGATGCCATTTATTTTATCCAGAGCCCGGTGTTAATGAAGCCCTATATGTTATTTTCGACGAAGGTTTTTGAAGTATTTTCCTTTTCATTAAAATATCTTCCAGCATCGCCTTAGCCCTGGTGTACTGACTTCGGCTGGTGCTTTCTTCGATCTCAAGCATCACTGCAATTTCCTTGTGCGAATAACCTTCTATTGCATAAAGGTTGAGAACTGTTCTATAGCCAAGAGGCAGCATCCTGATACACTCTACTACCTGTTTTGCCTGCATGATGGAAGGGATCATATCTTCTCTTACATGTATGCTGTTTGCATGAATGATATCTACACTCTCGGAGAATTTTTTATTCTTTTTTAAAACGTTTATACACGTGTGTACAACGATTCTCCTGATCCAACCTTCCAATGCACCTTCATTTCTATATTGGTGCAGTTGGGTAAAGATCTTTATAAAACCTTCCTGTAACATATCTTCTGCATCTTCCCTGTTCTTGGCAAAGCGATAGCATACACCGAGCATCTTAGGACTGAATTTATTATAAAACGCCTCCTGAGCTGCTGCATTGTTCTTTATACTTCCGGCAAGCATTTGCTCTTCGGTCATAATTTTGAAGGATTTTGTATGCTATAAATATAGACAATTTAGCCTTCACTACTGCTGCATAGGCAAAAAAAAAAGGCCGGATCGGTAGGATCCAGCCTGGTGATATTTATGCCAATTTAAAGCCTGGCACGTAAGGTCAACACAAAATTTCTGCCCGGGCCACTTAACCCAGATGCAAAAACCCGGTAATATTTATCAAAAATATTTTCAACCGCAAATTGAATCGTAGCATATCTATTGATCTCACATGCTGTTCTTAAATTGAGGGTGATGTATGAAGGTGTATAGCCATGGACTATATCTGCACTGTAAACCTGGTTATCTTCACCCCGCAAATTGTAATCCGCCGAATCTTTTGCAGCACTATATAAAGCGAACACTTCGCCTGACAGCTTGCCAAACCTGGCTAGAACACTCGTTTTTCCGAATAATGGTGATACATGATCAAGTGGGTAATCTTTTGGCTCTTCTTTTATGCGGCCGTAAGTATAATTGATCACCGACGAAAAAGTAAAGTGCCCGCCAATGGATGCGTCCAGATTTCCGCTTATACCCCACAAATACGCTTTGTTCTTATTTACTATTGTTACTACCTGGCTTGCCGTTCCGTCATAGATCACAATGCCGGAACCGTTAAACGTTGAAAATGCTGTAGTTAACACATCGTGGTAATCTGTGTACCAGGCGGTTGCACTTATTTCTAGCATGTTTTTGATTTTTTTTGAAATCCCAAGCTCATAGTTGATCGTTTTTTCCGGATCTATATCCGGATTTGGAACAATGAGGGTACCTCCGGAGCTTTCAAATACCTTTGCCATATCATCTACATTTGGTGTGCGAAAACCTGTAGATACGAGGCCTGAGATCTTCCATCCTTCAGCAGGTAAGTACACGATACCTGCAGTACCGGTTATTGAGCTTGATGACTGCTCAATATCCTTGTACGGAAAAGGAAAAAAACTAGTGTCATTGAATTTTGAATACAACCTGTTATGAGTAAATCTTAGTCCACCGTTTACAATTAATTTGCCGGACAATTTATATAATCCCGTGGCATAAGCAGCGTAAGATTCGGAATTGCTTCCTCCATCAGGATAACGCGTATCAAGTGGGCTTTCCGCACCGGTGCTAATGTTTTCTGCATAAGCTGATGAGTTCACTTTGTTATAGATCAGTTCTGCTCCATAGCCTAATTCAAACTTCTTTACCTTCTTTAAAAAATCTGCATTAACACTGCCAATCTTCACCTGTTCTTCCCGGTGATTAAGTTTTATGCTTCGGAAATTTCGATTGTGCCGGCTTTCCTCTACCTGCTGGTATGCAGTTGCTATTTGCGCCTGGTCGTATATAGCCGTTCTTCCCGGGTTAACTGTCCATGCTGCCAAAAGTCGTTTTTGAGGGCCGTAGTACCATTCTGCGCTTTTGGCAATGCCGGCTCCTGTTGTCTCCGTTAGCCTGTCATAACGGTTAATGTCAGCCGAAGTTGAATATTGAAAATTCAGGACATGTTCTACCTTTCCGGTTTTAAAAAGAAACTTTTGCAATAGGTCATATTGCTTGTAACCGGTAGGAGTTTGTTTATTGACATTGTTATTTTTAACCATTGAATCAATTCCATTGATCCGTACAACATAAAAGGTCCTTTTCCCCCAATTAGGAAATTTATCATAGTATGATGCACCTTGTTTAAGGTATCCCAGATCTGTGTATGTAAAACTGGTAATGGAACCTATCTTGTTACCTGCAACACTTATATCCATATGACCGCTCTTTTCATTGTAGGCTGAAGCATATCGTACGAATGCATTTCCTGTAAAGATGATCTTATCCGAAGATTGTGAGAGAGCAGGTTTTTTTGTGTAAAAACTGATAACTCCTCCTAATGCGTCACTTCCATACATCACTGAACTAGATCCTAAAAGTATCTCCGTTTTCTCCAGAATAGCATTATCTAAGGTGATCACATTTTGCAGGTGACCGCCCCTGAAGATGGCATTGTTCATTCTTACACCATCAACCACCAATAACACCTTGTTTGCTTCAAACCCCCTAACGATAGGACTTCCACCACCTAACTGGCTTTTTTGAACGAGTACACTGCCTGAATGGGTCAGCATTTCGGCAGTAGTTTGTTGATTATAAAAAGAGTTCTTTTTTGCGCTGATCGTTAAAACCTTTTGTGGTATAAATTTTTTTGCAGTGGCAAATCGGGTTGCTGAAATACTAACTTCATCCAATATAATTTTATTAAGACCGCTGTCACTTGTATCAGCAGCTTTTTCTTGTGCCTGTATATATACAGCAAAGCACAGTAATACCTGTACCAAGATTATTTTTTTCATTGATGTCGTGTTTGGTAAATAAAAATATTGGCCTTATAAAAAGGCTGATATCAGGCCATCTTTGGTGGAGGAACAATGATCTCGTAATATAAAAGCGAAATATTTTCGCTGTTAAAAAAGATCTTTGGAAGAGCGGGAATAAAATAAAATCTATTTAATTTAAATTCATTCGGCAAATCATATGTTGATAGTAACAACAATAATGCTGCATTGCATGAACTTGAGTTTTTAACCGGATCATTATGCTTTTTTATTTGATCGAAAAACTCATCTTCCATCTGGTCAAATAAACCGGAAATCCTTAGCCACCGGTCTTTCTTAATTACTTTTTTTACGTCAAACAATTTCCCGTCCAATAATATTTCCTTGTCTTTTCTAAGCCAAATGACCTTGCTATCCTGAATTGTAAATGACTGAAGATATTCGCTTTCCAGCTTTTCTTTCATTTGATATTGAATCATCCCTTGTTGAACAAATGTATACACACCAAAAAGAAGGGGAACCGTAACCAGGAGGAGCAGGAATATTACCGTGATATTTTTATTATACACCATACCTTCAGACGATGCCGCTAAGATAAGGTGAATTCTTGCCTGTACGTTCAGGAAACGTAATACCGGACCAGTAATTATGACTACCGCTTTTTCCTGATCAGGCTATCAGCGGGATAATTAGCCCGTATACTATCACGTAAGGTTGCTATCCAATCTGAAAGCAATAATTTTTTGTCCTTGTTAAGTTTAGCATCTGAATGGATCAGCGTGTAAGAAGTTAATGGCATATCATCCTCATCGATCTGTTCGGCTGCTTCCTCTAACTTCCTGTATTGTTTGCCGATTCCATACTTTCCAAATTCAGAAAAATTCAATTCTTTTTTACCTTCATATATATGGTCGCCAAGAAAATGAGCGAACGGCTGCACGCGTGAATACCATGGGTATATTGTGTTATTACTGTGGCAATTAAAACAGCTGGTTTTCAATACTGACTGTACATTTAAAGGCACATTATGAACAATCGCTATATCGCTTCGATCTATGATCGCTGTAAGATTTTTTCCCGGCTTCGGATAGAATTGCAACAATACAAATGCGATCAGCAATGTATAAAAGATGACCTTAAATAATCTTTTCATAATTATTATTTATGCCAAAATATTGCCTGTCATTTCTAACGGGATTGGTATCTGCATCATTGATAATATGGTCGGCGCAATATCAGCAAGCTTTCCCTCCTGAATGTTGCCATGCCATTCCTTGTCAATGATAAAAATCGGAACAAGGTTTAAAGTATGTGCTGTATTCGGTGTGCCATCCTCATTTATCTCATAATCCGCATTTCCATGATCGGCAGTTAAAAAAACCATGTAATCGTTTTCAAGCGCCGCGGTAACAACGGTTTTTACACATTGGTCAACTGTTTCTACTGCATTTATAACAGCATTCCATACTCCTGTATGGCCCACCATATCAGCGTTTGCGAAATTCAGGCATATGAAATCAGGATGATTGTCATTTATTTGAGGTAGAATAGCATTGGTCACTTCATAAGCACTCATTTCCGGCTTAAGGTCATAGGTTGCTACTTTCGGTGAAGGGATCATGATCCTTTCTTCACCAACAAACGGCTCTTCCCTTCCTCCACTGAAGAAAAAACTTACATGTGGATATTTCTCTGTTTCAGCAATCCGCAATTGGGTTCTATTGTTTTTTTGCAGGATCTCCCCCAATGTATTTTTTAGATCATCCGTTTCAAACATGATATGAACTCCTTCAAAATCTTTATCATATTCTGTCATGGTAGTATAATCAACTTTCAGTTTATGCATATTGAATAAGGGCATATCATTTTGGGTGAGCACTTCTGAGATCTCCCTGCACCTGTCTGTTCTGAAATTAAAACACAAAACTGCATCGCCGTTTTCAATGCTTGTCTTTTCAATGGAATTATTTATGATCGGTTTTATGAATTCATCGGTAACATTTTCATTATAAGATAATTGTATCGCCGCAAGTATATCATTTACTTTGTTCCCGGTTCCATGCACCATTGCATCATATGCTATCCTGATCCGTTCCCACCGTTTATCACGATCCATAGCATAATACCTTCCGGTTATGGTTGCTATTTTTCCCACAGTTAACTGCATGTGCTCTTGCAATTCAGAAAGGAAGTTAAAACCAGACCGCGGATCAGTATCACGGCCATCAGTGAAAGCATGCACTAAAACATTTTGCAGTCCAATTTCAGAACATGTAGATAAAATAGCTTTCAAATGGTTTATGTGAGAGTGAACTCCACCATTGCTGACCAACCCAATTAAATGTAATGGTCTATTGTTCCTCCTGGCAAAATTTATGGCACTCAACAATACCGGGTTTTGCTGAAATTCTCCAGTTCGTATGTTTACGTTTATTCTTTGTAATTCCTGGTAAACAATTCGTCCGGCACCAAGGTTTAGATGACCTACTTCACTGTTGCCCATTTGGCCTTCAGGAAGCCCAACAGCTTCTCCGCAAGTAACTAAAGTTGCATGTGGATAATTATCATATAACGATGTTACAAACGGCACATTGGCATGTTGGATAGCGTCGCTGCTTTTAACTTTTCCTATTCCCCATCCATCCATTATGATCAAAATAGTTTTCTTTCTTTCCATGCATTTTTATATATTGTATTGATTTATAACGACTCCTAAGACCAAAAGAAATTCTTAACATTATTGTAAAACTAAAGTTTTGCAGCAATAATTCTTTAAAATTTGTCTTATAAATGGTATTAACTATAAATGACCGCAATTTTGTTTCCATTGGCACGTTTTTAGACAATACAATCATGAAAAAATAAATCTATGAAACGAATTTTTACCCTTCTATCTCTTACTGCAGTTTTGACTTCCTTTGGCTTATTATCAAACATAGATGAAATTGTGAGTGCATTAAAAACCGGTAGTGCTGCCGAAATAGCAAAGTACTTTGACAATACTGTTGAAATAACCTTACCGGATAAAAGTAACAGCTATAGTAAAAGCCAGGCAGAGGTCGTGTTAAGGGATTTCTTTAGTAACAATCCAGTTAAAAGTTTTGAGATCATGCATAAAGGAGAAAATGCAGGCTCACAATATTGTATTGGCACATTGGTTACAAAGAATGCTTCTTTTCGAACCACGGTATTTATGAAACAAAAAGGTGATAAACATACGCTTCAGGAGATCAGGTTTGAAACAAAATAGTATTTTAAAATTTAAACTCCCTTTCCGGGAGTTTTTTATTGAATGGTATTTTCACGGTAGCTTTGCTCATATGAATTATGATGAGCAATTGGATGTGCTGATAAAGAATGCACTGGCGGAAGACATCGGTGATGGTGATCATTCGACATTAAGTTGTATCGATGTCTCAGCGACTGGGAAAGCAGTTCTAAAGATCAAACAGGAAGGCATACTCGCAGGTGTTGATGTTGCACAGAAGATATTCACTGCAATTCAAAGTAATATCGTTTTCAATAAATTTAAAACAGATGGCGACCGGATGCTTGCTGGTGAAACTGCATTTGAAGTAACCGGGAACGTTCATACGATCCTTCAGGGCGAAAGGCTTGTTCTGAACTGCATGCAGCGAATGAGTGGCATCGCAACACTTACCAGGAAATACACTGATAGGCTCCGTGGCTATCGAACGCAATTGCTGGATACCAGGAAAACAACTCCAAACTTTAGGGTCCTGGAGAAAGAAGCCGTAAGGATCGGAGGCGGTATCAATCACAGGTTTGGATTGTATGATATGATCATGTTGAAGGATAATCACATTGACTATTGTGGAAGTATTGAAAAAGCAGTTGAGCTCGCATATCAGTATGTTCAGGAAATAAAACCAGGTTTAAAGATTGAGGTAGAAGCAAGAAATATGAATGATATCAGATCTGTTTTGGCTATAGGAAAAGTTGACCGTATTATGCTTGACAATTTCACTGTAGCTCAATTACAGGAAGCATTGACCCTTATCGGCGGGAAACTGGAAACCGAGGCAAGTGGTGGAATTAACCTGGAAAATATTGAGCAGTACGCAGCCACAGGTGTTGATTATATTTCAAGTGGATCTGTCATTCACCAGGCTGTAAGCCTTGATCTTAGTTTAAAAGCAATGGTAGATAAATAGTATGGCAAAGAATAAACCCTTACGGTCAGGCATAGTATATTCAACTGATCCCGATTTTGATCCATCGGATCCCGATGAATTAAATGAGCCCGTGCCCGCGGCCGAACAAAAAATAAAAGTACGGCTCGAAACAAAACACCGGGCAGGAAAAGCCGTAACATTTCTGGAAGGATTTTCTGGCAGCCATGAGGAAAAAGAAACAGTGAGTAAAAAACTAAAATCGTTTTGTGGTACTGGCGGCTCTCTAAAAAATGGCGAGATCATAATCCAGGGAGATAATCGTGACAAGATCTTACAATGGCTTCTAAATAAAGGCTATAAACTGGCAAGAAAAATATAATTACAAACAGGTATGGCACAAGCGTGGTTGACATTAACAGGAAAACAGTTGTATTTTGGAAAAGGGTATAGGCTTGACAAATATGATGTTATGTTAAAGATGAAAAAATCACGGCTTTTTTTGGTTATTTTACAACAAATCTGACGGTATGAGTTCGAAGATATCAGGTGGTGTAAAGATCAGTGTTGAAACATTTTATCAACCTGAATACAGCAATCCGATGAATAGTGAATTCATGTTTGCGTACAAGATCACCATCGAAAATAAAAATGATTTTCCCGTTAAATTACTTCGGCGGCACTGGTTCATTTATGATAGTGATGGCAGTTCAAGAGAAGTCGAGGGAGAAGGAGTTGTGGGAATTCAACCGGTAATAACTCCCGGAGCGCATTATCAATATATCAGCGGATGTAATCTCAGATCAGAAATGGGCAAAATGAGTGGCACATATCTCCTGGAGAATGTTAATAACAAGAGAACCTTTGATGTTGTTATACCTGCTTTTGAGATGCAGGCGCCATTTAAAATGAATTAAGGCTCATCGTTTTGATAATTTTAGTACCTTCAATTTTTCATAAAACAATAGCAAGAATTACATTTATCGTTATTAGTCCGGATGTTTGCGCAGCCGGGTAAAATTTTCAATATTTAATATGTCTAAGATCACCTTCAACAATAAGAATAATGATTTTTATGTATCATTAAAGGCAAGTGTTGATGCTTATTTTGCAAAGAATAACATTCAAAAGACCGGTGACTGGCGATTATATATTAAAACTTTCCTCCTGGTTGGGAGTTCTCTCCTGATCTATATTTTGTTGATTATCTTTAAGGTAGATGGATGGACAGCAATTGCATTATGCGCAGTGCTTGGATACCTGCTGGCATGTATTGGCTTCAGTGTGATGCACGATGCAAATCATGGAAGTTATTCAAATAATCCAAAGTTGAATGATGCTGTTGGATTATCAGCAAATTGCTTAGGCGCTAGCTCTTATTTCTGGAAGCAAAAACACAATATCATTCACCATACATATACAAATGTGGATGGTATAGATGATGATATTGCAAAGAGCCCGATCATCCGCCATTGCGATTCCCAGAAATGGGTTCCCGCACATAAAATACAGCATTTGTACCTGCTTCCAATATATGCACTGTCTTCTATTTTCTGGATCTTTATCATGGATTTTACAAAATATTTCAGCCGTAAGATCTATACAACAGAAGCCTGGAAGCTTAACAGGAAGAATCATATTATTTTTTGGTTCACCAAGGCAATGTATGGCGTGTTTTATATCGCAATACCGATCATGGTATTTGGATGGCAAAGTTGGCTGGTAGGATATCTTGTGATGAGTGCTGTTTTAGGATTAACACTTTCACTTGTTTTTCAATTAGCGCATGTGGTTGAGAATACAGAATTTGAATATATCCCTCTTGACCAGACCAAGCATATCGAGACAGCATGGGCTGAGTTTCAATTGAAGACCACCTCGAATTTTGCTATGAAAAGTAAGGTCGTTTCGTGGTTCGTTGGCGGATTGAATTACAAGGTGGAGCATCATCTATTCCCGAGGGTTAGTCACATTCACTATCCGGCCATCAGTAAGATATTACAGGAAAAATGTAAAGAATTTAATCTTCCTTATAATTATTATACCACGATGTGGGAAGCGCTTGCATCTCACTTTAGGGTTATGAAACAATTGGGACATAAGCCTGCACAGGTAGCATTGAGAGCACAGGCTGCTTAAGCTATGGCTTATATTTCGTTTGTTGAAAAATAGTTTCTGCAGGCATGTTCATCAAGTCTGGAAGTTTTGTTCCGGAAGTTTTTTCCATATATTTTTTTACGATCTGCCAACCTGCAAATGAACCGATATTTCCCGGGGAACCTTCCCCCAATTCCTGCGTTTTAGGACCTTCGCCAATATAATTTTTTATGATGTTATTGTCGATCGTTTGTAAAAGATTACTTTGAATGAACATATTCCAGATCTCCGCTTCATGGCTGTATGAGTCTTTTAATTGTTTGTCGGTATATCCAATGAGCATATTTTCCGAAGTGTTTGGAAGTAGCCTGCTAAGTATATACAGCCGTTTTCCTTTTTCAACCATTTGATCAACCAGTGTCCGATCTTCATTTTTTTCAGGGTAAATATCCATAACAATATTCTTCATACAGTTTATAGGAATGTATGATGGCTCAAATCTGCTGGTTATATATCCGGCGTATACCTCTTGCACAAGGGGCTGGCCGTATAGTGAGAAGTTACTGCCTAGATGATGATGCAATCCTACGATCAGTGCATCCTCAGAAAGTATATCACCATAACCATCAAGCGGCCCTATATAAGTTATGATATTGTGTGGCTCACGATAAGCTGGGAAATAATAATGAACGAATTGTAGTCCGTTTTGAATTTGCTTTTCAAACGGTGAAAAATCAGCAAATACCTTTTCCGATGAATCAAACACCTGCCGGTAGGCAGTAATAAATCCCCTTACGTACATTGCCGCACTATCAGGTGTCCACCGGGGATCTGTATTCAAAATGGTGGATAAAAAGTTTTCTCCAAACGATGGATATTTTGCGATCAATTGATCAAGCTGGGAAGCAAGTTTACTGGTATCCAGTGAAAAAAGATCTTTTTCAAAACGGTGAGTGGTTAATGAAATTTTTATGTCCGATACATCCGGTGCTTTTTTTTGTGTGCATGAGAAAAATAACGGTGCTAACAAAAAACTTATGAGCAAACGCATAATGAATAATTTAACTTTACAAAAGAAATCCTTTTATTGATAACAATAAAGTTAAATACCCCTTAGTAAGTTCATGAAAATATTCCTGGCCCAACAAAATTACCATATTGGCCATTTTGAAAGCAATACAAAAAAGATCATTGAAGCGATCAAAACAGCAAAGCTGAATGGGGGTGATCTTATTGTATTCAGTGAGCTTTGCGTATGCGGGTATCCTGCAAGAGATTTTTTATATTTCAGGGATTTTATTGATAAATGCTACCTGGCAATCGATGAGATAAAAGCACATGCCGTAGGTATCGGGGTATTAATTGGGGCGCCCCAGAGAAATACTGCATATGAAGGAAAAGATTTGTTTAATGCTGCTTATTTTTTGGCTGATGGGGACATCAGGCAGGTTATTCAAAAGACATGTCTTCCTACTTATGATGTATTTGATGAGGACCGATATTTTGAACCTGCCAAAGAATGGAAGACCGTAAAACATAAGAACAGGAAAATAGCTGTAACAATTTGCGAGGATATCTGGAACCTGGGGAACAATCCTTTGTATAACTATTGCCCTATGGATAAAATGATCGGCGATGCGCCCGACCTCATGATCAATCTCTCTGCATCTCCCTTTGATTATACCCACGATGAGGACAGGAAAGCTGCGGTAAAAGCGAATGTTATTAAATATAAGATGCCCATGTTTTATTGCAATGCAATTGGCAGCCAGACAGAGGTCGTATTTGATGGAACATCTCTTGTATTTGATAAAAATGCCAACCTCTGCGGAAGGTTAAAAAGTTTTGAAGAAGATCTGCAGTCATTCATAGTTAACGATGATGGCACCATGCAGGAGCCAATTATAGAGCCGGCAGAAAAGATCACAGATCTTGAGCTAAATCCAATAACACTTGAAGAAGGCCTGAACATTGAACACATTTATGAAGCGCTCGTGCTAGGCATACGTGATTATTTTTCGAAAATGGGGTTTACGAAAGCGATTCTTGGCAGCAGTGGCGGCATTGATAGTGCCGTTACCCTTGCTTTAGCTTGCCAGGCTTTGGGGAAAGAAAGCGTTTATGCGGTACTGATGCCATCTCCTTTTTCTACAGGACATTCTGTTTCGGATGCGGAACAATTAAGCAGGAATTTGCAGAACAGGTATGATATTATTGCGATCAAGGATGTTTACGATTCATTTTTAAAAACCCTTGATCCTTTTTTTAAAGGGCTTCCATTTGACATCGCCGAAGAGAATATCCAAAGTCGCACACGCGGAAATCTTTTGATGGCACTTGCTAATAAGTTTGGATATATTTTACTGAACACTTCAAACAAAAGTGAGCTTGCCACTGGCTATGGAACTCTATACGGTGACATGGCAGGAGGATTGGGTGTCCTGGGTGATTGTTACAAATTACAGGTCTACGAGCTCGCTAAATTCATCAATAAGAATAATGAGATAATTCCGGCGCATATTATCACCAAGCCGCCTAGTGCAGAATTAAGGCATGATCAAAAAGATAGTGACAGCCTACCGGAATATGCTGTACTTGATAAAATACTTTACCAGTATATTGAACAGGCTAAGGGGCCGGACGAAATAAAAAAAGCAGGGTTTGATCCTGCATTGGTTGACAGGATCTTAAAAATGGTGAATGTGAATGAATATAAGCGCAATCAATTCTGCCCCGTTATAAGAATTTCACCTAAAGCATTTGGTGTAGGAAGGAGAGTGCCGATCGTTGGAAAATATTTGTCCTAAATTTTTTCTACAACAACAGCGGTTCCGTAGGCAAGTACTTCTGTAATCCCTGCCATTACATCATTTGCATCATACCGCATATTAATGATGGCATTTGCACCCCGCTCATTAGCGTGCTGTATCATGTATTGGTAAGCTTCCTCCCTCGTTTTTTCACACAATTCAACATAAATTGAAAGCTTACCGCCAAATAATGATTGGATCCCGCCGCCAATGTTGCCAATTAAGCTTCGGCTCCTTACTGTTATTCCTCTTACCATTCCAAGGTGTTTGGTAACACGATAACCTTCTAAAGCAGTAGACGTGGTGATCAGTAATGGATCTATCATTAGTAAAATTTTGATTTAAAGTTACTTTGATTTTAACAAAGTTTTCATGTCTGCAGCATTGCGGCTAAATTTTTGATTGCTTCTTGTTGATAATTTGCAACCTTTCAATAAGTTGAGCACTAAAGGACTGGCGTGCATTTTCTTTTTTAAATATTTGGGATAACAATCAGCGGTTATTATTTTTAAATACTTACTTTGAAAAACTAAACCCTTTACAGGCCAAGGAAATCATGCGGCCTGGACAAACATCATATGTTACAAACAGCAGAAGACATTCGTTTACTGAATGAAAAGATCGGTTATTCATCAGGCTTTGTTACCCGCATTAATGAGGAGCTTGGCAAAGTGATCGTAGGGCAACACACGATGCTGGAACGGTTGCTCATAGGTTTATTAAGCAGCGGCCATATATTATTAGAAGGTGTACCGGGACTGGCAAAAACCCTTGCCATTAAATCTTTGTCGCAGGCGATCCATGCACAATTCAGCAGGATCCAGTTCACTCCTGATCTTTTGCCGGCAGATGTTGTAGGAACGATGATCTACAACCAATCGAAGAATGAATTTTTTGTTAGGAGAGGGCCGATATTTGCGAATTTTATTTTAGCGGATGAGATAAACCGTGCTCCCGCAAAGGTTCAAAGTGCGTTGCTTGAAGCTATGCAGGAGCGGCAGGTAACCATTGGCGATACCAGCTATAAATTACAGGAACCGTTCCTTGTACTGGCAACACAAAATCCCATAGAGCAGGAAGGGACTTATCCATTGCCGGAAGCGCAGGTTGACAGGTTCATGCTTAAAGTTGTAGTGGGTTATCCTACGAAATCGGAAGAACAAATGATAATTCGACAGAATACACTGGGAATAAATCCACCGGTGATAAATCCTATTGCATCTACGGCCGAGATCCTTACGGCAAGAGAGCTGGTTAGGCAAGTATATTTAGACGAAAAAGTAGAAAGTTATATTCTGGACATTGTTTTTGCAACACGGTTTCCGGATAAATATAACCTGGGAAAGTTGAAAGCGCTGATCGGGTTTGGTGGGTCGCCAAGAGCAAGTATCAATCTTGCATTGGCAGCAAAAGCTTATGCATTTTTAAATAAAAGAGGATATGTGATACCCGAAGATGTTCGCAATATTTGCAAAGATGTATTACGTCACCGAATAGGTCTCACTTATGAAGCCGAAGCAGAAAATGTAAACGTAGAAGATATTATCAATGAGATCCTGAGAGCTGTTGTAGTGCCATAATTCTCTGCCACATCCTAAATATAAATTTTCCTCCCTTGTTTAAAAGAAAAACAAACATACCACCGGATGATCTAAAGCAAGACCTTTCAAATGGTGGAAGTTTGCTTACAACAACAGAATTGTTGAAAAAAGTAAGAGAGCTTGAGATCAAAAGCAAGAAGATCACCACCCATTTGTTTAGTGGTGAGTATCATTCTGCTTTTAAAGGAAAAGGTATGAGTTTCAGAGAGGTGAGGGAATATGCCGAAGGTGATGATGTGAGATTCATTGATTGGAATGTAAGCGCACGTTTTTCTCATCCATTTACAAAACTATTTGAAGAAGAGCGGGAACTTACGTTAATGTTGCTGATCGATACCAGTACAAGCAATCTGTTTGGGACTATTGGCAAAAGAAAAAAAGAGCTTATCACCGAGATAGCCGCTGTGTTGGCATTCAGCGCTGTGAGCAACAATGATAAGGTCGGTGTTATATTTTTCAGCAATAAGGTTGATAAATATATTCCTCCTAAAAAAGGGAGGCCGCATGCCTTATTTATTGTAAGAGAACTGCTGTCCTGGGAACCGAAGACGAAAGGCACAAACCTTGATGCGGCCATAAAATATTTCAATAACACAACCAGGCAGAAAAGCATTTCATTTTTACTGAGCGATTTTTTAGATACCGGTTATGAGAATGACCTGAAGGTGATCGGCAAAAAACACGATGTGATCGGAATAAAAGTTTACGATAAAATGGATATGCAATTACCTGATGCCGGACTCTTGCAGTTACAGGATGCTGAAACGGGCAAAATAAAAGTAATAGACACCAGTAATTCATCAGTTAGGTATAATTACCAGCAACATTTTTTTCAGCAGACCGAAATATGTACCAAATACTTCAGGAAAGCAGGAGCTGACCTGTTGCACGTGCGCACGGATGAGGATTATGTAAAAGTGCTGCAAAAGTTTTTTTTAAAAAGAAAATAGTTATCTCAATCAAGAAGATCACATACCAGTTAATTTTGTCCGTGCTTTTATGTATTGCCGTTAGTGATCTTTTTGGGCAATCTGTAGGTGTGAAAGCTGACAGGAACCAGGTATTGATCGGGGAGCGTGTTCAATATGATCTCATGGTGAACCTTCCAACTCCTGGTTATGCAATGAACTTTAATTTGCCAGACTCAGTTCCGCATTTCGAAGTAATTGAAAATATTAATTTCGATACACTTAGTACGAATGGTGGCGCTTTTTTGATCCACAAAAAGTTGATCCTGACCAGCTTTGATTCCGGAACATGGTATATTCCTTCTTTCCAGGTCATTGTACAAAGAAATAACACTGCCCGCACATTTAATACTGATTCAATTCTTGTTGATGTGGGATATTCTCCTTCCGACAGTACAAATGCGTTAAGAGATATCAAGCCGGTAATGGAGGTTAATGTCACAGATTATTTTTGGATATATGTTGCTTCCATTGTTTTGGGATTACTGATAATCGGCTACCTTATTTACAACTATTTTAAAAACAGGAAAAAGAAACCAGTGCCCGTCTTTCACTCTGAGCTGACACCATACCAGGAAGCAATGAAAGCATTGGATGACCTCAGGAAATATGATCTTCAAAAGCCTGTAGATATTAAACTCTTTCATTCCTCATTAACGGAGATATTTAAGAAATATTACAGCCGCAAACTCGGCAGGAACCTGTTCGACAAAACCACAGGCGATATCCTTATCACCTTAAATGAACAACAGGATCCCGGGTCTGTTTCTGCTATTGCAGAGGCATTACGGTGTACAGATGCGGTTAAATTCGCAAAATATATCCCGGTGGCAAGCGAATCTAATCACAGTGCAGCGCGTGTTAAAGTCACAATTGATGGAATAGAGAAGAATGACTCACCAACAAAAACCAATTGATTTTGCTGTTCGATTATTTCAATGATATTTATTTTGGTGAGCCACTTGCATTTTGGCTGTTCTTGCTTTTACCAGCATTGATAGCCTGGTATGCACTTAAAAATAAATCCGGCAGTTCCTCTATAGCAGTTTCTACAATAGATGCTAAGGGATTAAGTTCTATAAAAACAAGCCTGCGACACCTTCCATTCATTTGCAGGATCCTCTGCATGTGTTTTATTATTATTGCATTGGCCCAGCCACAAACTAAAAATGATGAGCAACATGCAGAAGGAGAAGGCATCGATATTGTTCTATGCATAGACGTTAGTGGCAGCATGACCGCCCAGGACTTTACCCCAAACCGCCTGGAGGCAGCGAAAAGAGTAGCTATTGATTTCGTGAATAAGCGGTTGACCGACAGGTTGGGAATTGTTATTTTTTCAGGAGAGAGTTTTACCTTATGCCCCTTGACTACAGATCACCATGTATTGGTTGCAGCGATCCAGGGGATCCGGAATGGTTTGCTCGAAGATGGGACGGCGATTGGCTCCGGGCTGTCCACCAGTGTTGACAGGATACGCAGCAGCACATCAAAAACAAAAGTTGTTTTACTGCTCACTGATGGGGAGAACAATGGAGGGTTAATAGATCCGAAAACTGCCAAAGAGATCGCAAAAGCGTTTAGTGTAAGAGTTTATACCATTGGTATGGCATCCGAAGGATATGCGCCTCAGCCGGTAAATACTGAAATGGGAGTTGTTATGGAAAATCAAAAGATATCCATTGATGAAACGCTTCTAAAAGAGATCGCTTTTGAAACGGGTGGTAAATATTACAGGGCAAGAGATAACCAAAGTCTTTCTGGTGTGTATTCTGAAATTGATAAGCTAGAGAAATCTAAGATCGAGGTCATCAACACCATTCGGTATAATGAAAAATTTTTTCCATTTATTTTAGCGGCAATATTTTTTTTATTGCTGGAAGTTGTTTTGAATTATACCTTGTTTAGAAAATTTCCTTAGTTCCACTGATTACACTGATTTTTCATACTGTTTATCAGGTACAATCAGTGGCAAAATATTTCGCCATTGTCTGATCTCGGACCATCTACTACTCAAACGAACTTATAAGTCAAAGTTGCCACGGACTACACTGATTTTTTCAAACTGTTTATCAGTAAAATCAGTGTAAAAGATTTCGCAGTTGTCTGATCTCGGACCATCTACTACTCAAACGAGCTCATATATGTCATAGTTGCCACGGACTATACTGATTTTTTCATATTGTTTAGTGCAATCAATGGTAAAAGATTTCGCCGTTGTCTGATCTCGGATAATCTACTACTCAAACGAACTTATATAAGTCAAAGTTGCCAAGGACTACACTTATTTTTTCATACTGTTTATCAGTGCAATCAGTGGCAAAAGATTTCGCCGTTGTCTGATCTCGGACCATCTACTACTCAAACGAACTCATATAAGTCAAAGTTGCCACGGACTATACTGATTTTTTCATACAGTTTATCAGTGCAATCAGTGGCAAAATATTTTGCCGTTATCTGATCTCGGACCAACAACTACTCAAACGAGCTCATATAAGTCATAGTTGCCACGGATTACACAGATTATTCCATACTGTTTATCAGGTGCAATCAGTGGCAAAATATTTCGCCGTTGTCTGATCTCGGACCATCTACTTCTTAAATGAACTAAGTTGCCACGGACTATACTGATTATTCCATACTGTTTATCAGGTGCAATCAGTGGCAAAAGATTTCGCCGTTATCTGATCTCAGACCAACAACTACTCAAACGAGCTCATATAAGTCAAAGTTGCCACGGACTACACTGATTTTTTCATACTGTTTACAAGTGCAATCAGTGGCAAAATATTTCGCCGTTTTCTGATCTCGGATCATCTACTACTCAAACGAACTTATATATGTCAAAGTTGCCACGGATTACACTGATTTTTTCATACTGTTTACCAGTGCAATCAGTGGCAAAAGATTTCGCCGTTATCTGATCTCGGACCATCTACTTCTTAAATGAACAAAGTTGCCACGGACTTCACTGATTTTTTCATACTGTTTGTCAGTGCAATCAGTGGCAAAAATTTAGGGCCAACCTTGACTACCCATAACCCCGAAAAGATTTCTTATTAACTTGCAGCCATGCAGGCGGTCGTTTATAAATCCACAGGAAGCTGGTACATTGTTAAGAATAAAGATGCGCATGCTTACAATGCCAGGATAAAAGGGAAATTTAAGATCGATGGTATTACCTCTACCAATCCAATAGCCGTGGGAGACATTGTGGAAATAGAAAATGAAGACGACACCGACAGTACAGTGATATCTGAGATATACGAACGGCGGAACTATATTAACCGAACATCGCCTCATAACAAGAATCAGCATCATATCGTCGCTGCCAACCTGGACCAATCCCTGCTTTTTGCAACATTAAAAGATCCAAAGACATCGCTTGGATTTATTGATCGTTTCCTTGTTATTTCCGAAGCATATGCGGTGCCCGCAATAATAATTTTTAATAAATCAGACCTGTTTGGAAAGAAAGAAATTGAAAAATTTGAGTTGATAAAAAGTATTTACGAACCTATTGGATATACGATCATGCTCATGAGCCTGGATAAACTACAAGGTGTAGACGAAGTAAAATTTTTATTGAAGGATAAAACCACCTTGTTAAGCGGCCACTCAGGAGTTGGCAAATCAACATTCATAAATTATATATTTCCTGAGTTAAGTTTAAAAACACAGGATGTGAGCAACTGGAGTGGAAAAGGATTGCATACAACAACATTTGCAGAAATGTTTGACCTTCCTTTTGGCGGAAAAGTGATTGATACACCTGGTATAAGAGAAATGGGATTGGTTGATATTCCAAAAGAGGAACTCGCTCATTACTTTCCCGAAATGCGGGGAGTAATGAGCGGATGCCGTTTTAATAATTGTATGCACCTTGAAGAACCCGGCTGTGCTGTAAAGGAAGCTGTTAATACCGGAAGCATTCACGCCGAGCGCTACATCAGTTACTTAAATATCCGGGATACAATAATAGCAAAAAGTCATTGACAAACATCAAACCCTTAAACTTCAAACCTTAAAAGGCATGTCGCTCCAGGTAATGTGCAACTTCCATTACGATCTTCTTGTTTTGCTTGGCGCTTTTAATGTATTGTGGATAAATGCTTACACCGTTAAAAATGTTGTAGTGCAGCGTTAAGAACTGATCCTTGTACTTAAAGTCCCAATCGAGCGTATCTGCATCATCGACCTGGTTTAAGAATGTAACTTTTAAATGATCTGCGAGGGTATTTGCAATAGCGTAGAATTTCGAGATACCGCAATTGTCGTCTATAACGGCTTCAGTGCCGCCTGACTTGGTCTTTAATTCGTAACACATAGAGTATAGGTTTTATTGTGGGTGAGGGTAAACGAATTTGAGGTGTTCTGTTCTCTACTAAAAACTCTTTCTTCCTTTATACTTTGCCTTATTACTGGCCCTGATCGCTTTTTCATCTCCTGCTGCTATCTTTTCAGCACCAACATTTCTGCCATTTGAAGGGCAGCCGTATTTTTCTTTTTTTCTAAAAATGAAACAACTGTTCAGCAATGCAAGAACAATAAAACCAAGTATAAATTTTTTCATGTTTTAAAGATAAAAAACTTTCCTTTTGCCTGCATTTAATTCTATCAGCCATTGTGTTAACTTTTGAACCAATTGCTGTATTTTAAATAGTTTTCAGCGATTCGGTTGATCTGCCCGCTTATCAGTTCCTCACTTATGTCTTTTACCTTTTTTGCTGGTATACCCGCATAAATAGTTCCGGGCTCAATGATCGTGTTCTCAAGCACAACTGCTCCTGCTGCAATGATGCTGTTGCTTCCAACTTGTGCATTGTCCATCACAATTGCCCCCATACCAACCAGGACGTTGTCAGCTATAACGCAGCCATGTACAATTGCATTGTGTCCGATACTCACATTATTTCCAATTAAGGCCTTACTTCGTTCAAAAGTGCAATGGATCACTGCTCCATCCTGTACGTTTACCTTGTTGCCTATCCTGATACTATTCACATCTCCCCGTATAACTGCATTGAACCATACACTACAGTAGTCACCCATAATTACATCGCCTACGATGGTGGCATTGGGTGCAATAAAACAATCCATACCCATTTCTGGGCTGATACCGTTCACTGTAAGAATTAAAGCCATTTATTTAAAATTTTAAATGTTGAATGTTGAATTGTCTCTTATTCCTGATTATAAAATTCAAAAAAGTTATTTTGCAATCATTTGTTTTTCATGGCATCAGCGTTGTGTCACTCACTTGTAGGGTAAACCATAGCTCATCCAAGCGTAAATTGCATAAATTTCAGCAATTCATCATTCAAAATTCAACATTCAAAATGTTATGAACAATCGGCAGCTTTTTTTAAATCACGTTGGACAAACTTCTGTGGCTCCGCTTTGCTTAAATATTGTAAAGGCAACAGGGAGTAAAATGTGGGATGCAGACGGTAAAGAATATATTGACCTGATCGCTGGCATTAGTGTTTGCAATATCGGTCATCGTCATCCGGCAGTGATCGAGGCCATTAAAACCCAACTGGATGCCTATTTACATATCATGGTTTATGGTGAGCTTGTAGAAAATCCCCAGGTAGAGTATGCTAAGTTGCTCACTGATCATTTGCCACGAACATTAAATTCCGTTTTTTATACAGCAAGTGGAAGTGAAGCAACAGAAGGAGCTATGAAGCTTGCGAAGAGATACACCGGCCGTACAGAAGTTGTATCGTTTAAAAATTCATATCATGGCAGCACGCAAGGAGCTTTAAGTATCATGGGAAGCGAATACTGGCAACAGGCTTTCAGGCCGCTGTTACCTGGAATACTTCAATTGAACTATAATGTTCTTCAGGAGCTGGATAAGATCACCGAACAGACCGCCTGTGTATTTGCAGAGACGATACAAGCTGAAGCAGCAGTAAATGTTCCCACGCAGGAATGGATAAAAGCGTTGCGTTCACGGTGCACCGAAACCGGGGCCTTGCTTATTCTTGATGAGATCCAATGCGGTTTTGGAAGGAACGGAACATTGTGGGCATTTGAACAATTTAATGTGGTTCCTGATATTTTATTATTAGGAAAAGCACTTGGCGGTGGTATGCCTCTTGGAGCTTTTGTATCCGATAAAAATATAATGGACTCGTTCACTAATGATCCGGTCCTGGGGCATATTAACACTTTTGGTGGCCACCCGGTCAGTTGCGCCGCAGGTCTTGCTTCTTTAAGGGTCTTATTACAGGATAGTATTATCAAAGAGGTTGCAAACAAAGAAAAATTATTCCGGTCGTTGCTACAGCATGGCAAAATTAAAAAAATAAATGGCCGGGGCCTGATGATCGCTATAGAATTTGACAACTTAGAAACCAATAAAAAAATTATTGATGCCCTTATCAACGAGGGTGTGTTTACTGATTGGTTCTTGTTTGCTCCTCATGCATTGCGCATTGCACCTCCATTAAACATAAGTGATCCGGAAATAATTACAGCATGCAGAATTATTATTAGTGTTTTGGATCATATCTAAAAGTAACCATAAATAGAGTTTTGCAAAAGCCTGTATTTTTTTAAAAGCTCTCCAACTGTCAACAAAATTCTGGATATTCGGCATAATTAACTGTACACTTTCCACAGCATGTAAAGCGGTTTCATGAAATATTTAAGATGAGCTGTTACGTTTATTTTGTTTTTAATTATAGCACCTGAGATCAGTGCACAGTCTCTGCCTAAAACATTGTTATGGCGTATTTCCGGTAAAGGCCTGGAGAAATCTTCTTACCTATACGGCACTATGCATTTGCGTGACAGGAAATTATTTTTCTTTGGAGATTCAGTTTATCATAGCATAGAAACCACTGATGGGTAAAGGAAGGCTGTGCCAATGTTCGTTATTGTTTATTTAAACTTACAATTGGCTATGATGAAGAGAAATCGGATCATTTGGCAGTTTGTGGTCACTTCAATGCGAGCAAGACAAAGCTTCAACTCATAGAGAACGAAGAAGCAATAAGAGTATTTTATGATGAAATTTTTAATGCTTCAAATGTCCAGTCACTTTTTGATAAATTTATAAAAGAGAAACATATTATAAATAATGACTAATGTGATCAACTGTTCATCAGTTCCTGGAAAGTATCAACAAACTGCCCTACGTGATAGCCATCCATCAACCCGTGATGTGCATGAATGGAAACCGGCATCGTTCTCTTTCCGTCAAGTTCAGTCATTTTTCCAAATGAGATCTTGGGACTGCTGTCTTTAAAGCTGTAGCTTCTTGCATGGGACAAGGAGCTAAAATTGAGCCATGGAATTGAAGAAAAATGAATAACGTTTTCTCCAGAAACAGCTGGAATAAGCCCTTTTGATCCCTGTACCTTATCAATTTCAACCTGCGCCTGCTTTATGAACTCTTCGATATTTTCTTTATGATCCAAATATGCGAATCCAAATGTACCATCTGGCCTGTTGATCGTTGGCGATGCATGAACAACATCATATTGAAAAATGTCTTCGCCAATGATACGATATCTAAATGTTACAGTTTTATTGGCTGCAGTCAATGCCTGGTAGAGATAAAATAAAAAAAAAGACATCCCTTTCCGTTTCGCAGTTTCGTACCCAATGGTGCAATCAACCTGGACACATATACCAAAGAATGGCTCATCAAATTGCCGAAAGAAATTAAAATGGTCTTTTCTAGGCCATTCGTCAATGTTGATTTTTTGTTTCATAACAGGAAAGGTAATATCTGGATTATATTTTCAATGGTGCGAAAGTTTTCATGGTCGATTGTATGCTCAATTTTCTCATGTACCCATGTTGTATGAAAAGGAATGTGAAAAGCATGTCCGCCGATTGCCAACACCGGTAGGATATCAGATCTCAAAGAATTTCCAAGCATGAGGAATTCCGCTGGTTTTATATCCAGGTGTTTTACCAGTTTTAAATAATCAGCTTCCTGTTTGTCGGACATTATTTCAATATGGTGAAAATAATGTTCTAGGCCTGACCGCTTCAGTTTACGTTCCTGGTCAAGCAGATCTCCTTTTGTTGCAACAACCAACCTGAACTTTGCGGTCAATGCTTTCAAAACATCCTCCACACCGTCTATGAGTTCGATGGGTTTTTCAAGTAATTCTTTTCCAAAGCCGATCACTTTTTCTACTACAACCAAGTTCGCGGACTTTTCTGTGATCCTGATCGCCGTTTCGATCATAGAAAGAATGAATGACTTAACACCATAACCATATAGACCAAGATTGTTCATTTCAGTTTTATATAATTCATTTTCTATTGAATGCTGTGGCAGAAAATCTTCCAGCAAGCCGATGAATTTTTTTTCAGTTTCCTGGAAGTACGGCTCGTTCACCCAAAGTGTATCGTCTGCATCAAAGGCAATTGCTTTAATATCCATTTTTACTTATTGTGGATGGTAGATCCGTTCTGCGTTTTTATAAATAGTGGCCTTATCAAAGGTCATCGGTTTTAATTGCTGTTTTTCAAACATTTCCATTTGGTCATCAAAGTGCTTGTTTCCTTTTTTGTTGCTTGCCCCGTAACTATGAATGCTCTCGATCTCCGGCCCTTTCTTTGTAAATTTTACCAGTTCAATATAGCTCTCACCCTGTGTCCCCTTAACCATTCCATTCTTGTAGGGAGCACTTTGCATACTTGCAATTACATCTGGAATCCCTGACAATGGTATCGATTTATTTCCCCTGACCAATTTTTGATAATCTCCTAATGCAACGTTGGTTGTTTTAAAAAACTTTTGCAGGTAATCATTAGCATAAGTGTACACTTCAACTGCTTTTTGTTTTGTAAGGACTTTAAAACTTGTATCCCCCGCATTTAACTTATCAACCACATAATAATATATAATTGCGAAAACTGTTGCGCCTTTACTGTCAGCAGAACCCTTTCTGTCCCAATTTTGTAGCAGATCAATAACAACGGAAAGGGCCGGATAATCAGCTGATCTTATAAGAAATAAAGTATCAGAATTAGTTGAATAGGCCAGATCAACAGGAAGCTGCCTGTCAAACTTTATTTTTTTAAATGTGAGATAATCGATCCTTTCATGTGGTGAAAGTAATTCCATGAAACGAACACTTCGGTTATTTTCATTTGTTTCAAATCCCATAGTGGGATCAAAGTCCTTGTTCAAAAGATTATAAGTCCTTGCAGTTGCATTGAATGGCGAATGATTGCTGTTAAACAGGTATCCTGATGGTGGGTTTAAGTATTGTGGGAGATCTGATATCGGATGATATTTTGTCCACAATGTTTTTGATGTGTTCCCGG
>JBDSDG010000061.1:0-34916 GCA_039920685.1 Ferruginibacter sp. | reverse complement strand
CATTGCGCAACCATCATTTATACTTCAGGCACAACGGGAACTCCCAAAGGTGTAATGCTAAGTCATCGAAATCTTGTCAGCAATGTTCTTAATTCCAAAAAGACATTTCCGTTTAATGACAATATAAAGGCAAGGGCTTTAAGCTTTCTTCCACTGAATCATATTTTTGAGCGGCTTATCTCGTATATCTATATATCCACAGGTATCTCCATTTATTATGCGGAAAGCCTTGATACGATCGCGGATAATTTACGGGAAGTGAAACCATCACTATTTACAACCGTGCCAAGGCTACTGGAAAAGGTTTATGAAAAGATAATGTCTAAAGGTGCTGAGCTTACGGGCATAAAAAGAAAATTATTCGACTGGGCGGTGGCGTTAGGTGAACAATATGATAACATTAAGAGTCCGGGGATATTTTATGATCTTCAATTGGCTCTTGCAAATAAATTGGTTTTTCCTAAATGGAGAGAAGCATTGGGGAATAATATTGAAGTTGTTGTTACCGGTGGCGCTGCCTGCCAGGTAAAACTGCTAAGGATATTTAATGCTGCTAAAATACCTATATATGAAGGATACGGTCCAACAGAGAACAGCCCCGTGATCAGCGTCAATTGCAAGAAGAAAGGAGGAACAAAATATGGAACCGTGGGTTTGCCACTGGAGGGACAGGAAGTTAAATTGCAACCCGATGGAGAAATTTGTGTGAAGGGACCAAGCGTGATGATGGGATATTATAAAAAACCAGAGCTAACGGCAGAAACTGTTATTGATGGCTGGCTGTATACAGGAGATATAGGAGTATTTGATGAAAATAAATACCTGAAAATAACTGATCGTAAGAAAGAATTATTTAAAACCAGCGGCGGAAAATATGTAGCACCACAGGCAATTGAAAACAAATTAAAAGAATCCCCGTTCATTGAACAGGTAATGGTTGTGGGTGCAGATGAAAAATTCGTTGGAGCCCTGATCGTTCCATCTATGATCAATCTTAAGGCATGGATGAAACTGAAAGACATTCCTTTCACAACAATTGAGGATACTATTCAGAATCCTAAAGTGCTGGAGCTTTACAAGGACCTGATCCAATCGTTCAATAAATTATTCAATCACGTTGAGCAGATAAAAAAATTCGAATTATTGCCCGATGAATGGAGTATTGATACGGGCGAAATGACACCAAAGCTTAGCATGAAAAGAAAAGTGATCATGGAAAAGTTCAGGAAGGCAATAGACCGTATTTACAAATGACCTGGTCAGTAATAAAAATAAAAAGCCGGGTGAATTTAAAAGTGGTTAGCAATTTTAAATCCAACCCGGCAAAAACTTGCTGGTAGGGCGTTCTTTTTCGTGAATTGAAAGCAAACAAGGTATGGTGTTTTTTCTCATAAGTGCAACATCGGTTCCAAAACCAATTGGCTGATCATAGTTTTATATCTTATACATGCTTTGCCGTCAAAGCATTTATATTATTCTGATACTGTTGCAAGCATCCCGGGGATCTTATCAAAGTCTTTCGACTTATCTACACAATACAATGCTCCTAACTGTTTACAAAGCTTAAAGTAATTGTCATCTGCATGATTGGTAAACATGATGACCTTAACTTCAGGAAACCGTTGCTTAATGTATTTTAAAAGATCTATTCCGTTCTTCCCGGTTAACTGTATGTCGAGTAAAACAATGTCAGGTTTATTTCCATCAATCACTTCCACAGCCTCGTCATAATTTGTAGCAGTCAGGATCGACCGGATAGTTGGATGATCTTTTAGTGCATCAAGTAAACGCTCTATTATGATCGAGGAATCGTCAACAATTAAAAGCGTTCTTCCGGTGATCATATTCTCTTTGCTATTATTCATTCTCGCTTCTGTTGATGGGATGCAAGCTATAATATAGCAATAAAATGTATTGTAGTCTGGCTACTTCAATTTCGTAGTATTTGAACTACATTAAGAGGGATCACAATAAGTTGCTTTCGATAGCATACTTAGTAAGGTCGGAATTGGTCTTTAAATTCATTTTGGTCATGATTCTAGCCCGGTAAGTGCTGATCGTTGTAACACTAAGCGATAAGATCTCTGCGATATCAGAAACGGATTTTCCCGCCGCCAGTAATTTCATAACATCAAACTCACGGTCAGAAAGCAGTTCATGTACAGGTTTTCCAGAGTCTGAGGAAAAGCTTGATGCCAGTTTTTCTGCAACAGATGCAGATATATATTTTTTTCCGAGTAATACTGTTTGAACAGCTTTTACAAGCTCATCCGATGCAGAACCTTTACTCAGGTAACCGGAAGCACCTGCTTTCAATACCCTTAAAGCATAATGCTCTTCCGGGTGAATACTTAAAATAAGAACGGGAAGGTCTGGATAGATCTGTTTTATTTGTTGAAGAGCATCAAGCCCACTCCTACCCGGCATAGACATATCACTAACAATAACATCCCAGGTTGAATTCATCACTTTTTTGATCATTTCCTCGGCATCAGGAACATCTTCAATATGCGCTGTAGGAAATTCTTCCAACAAAATTTGCCTGAGCCCTTTTCTTACCACTGAATGGTCGTCTGCAATTAAAATACGCAACATCTATTGTATATTTTGTTATTACCCGTTATTACCCGTTTCTACAAAGGAACGGAAATTATTACGGAAGTTCCTTCACCCGGGGTACTTTTAATTTCACATGCGCCACCTATCAGGTTAGTTCTTTCCTGTATACCTTTTAACCCGAGTGTTTTTTTATTTGAAATGCCGGAGATATCAAATCCCACACCGTCGTCAATCACTTTTAAAAATAAATTATTATTGTCAACATAACTAAATGTTTTAACATGCTTCGCTTTCGAATGCCGGGCCACATTAGTAAGTACTTCCTGGTAGATCCGGAACATTGCTGTTGAAATATTTGGCTGAACCAGTTCTTCTTCAAGCCTGTTGTCAAACTTTACTTTTATATCAAATCGTTTTTCAAACTCTTCCCCCTGCCATTCAAGTGCGGCGACCAATCCAAGGTCATCCAATATACTTGGCCTAAGCTCGGTTGCTATTTTACGTACGGCTTTAATGGTTGCATCGATCAGGTTAAGTGTTGCTGTTAATTTTTCACTGATCAACTGGTCATCCGTTTTTAAACGACGGTTTATCCAGAAAAGGTCCATTTTTAAACCGGTGAGCTGCTGGCCTAGTTCGTCGTGGATTTCCCGTGCAATATGTTTCCTTTCTTCTTCCCTGATATTCTGAAGATCACTATATAGATCTCTCAGTAATTCTGAATTGGATTTTATTTCCAGTTCGGCTTTTTTTCTGGCCGAAATATCAATGATACTGCCACGGATCAAAACTTCTTTTTCAGAAGGTAACCTGACAAGCCATACCTCTGCCTCGATCGGCATCCCATTCTTATCCATATGGATCCATTCAAATGTGGGCTTCTCGCCTTCAATTGCTTCCTTAATAAATTCATTAGCGGCTTCTGAAGATAGTTTCCCATTAGCCTGCAGCTGCGGACTTACATCAGCCGGGCTCATGGTCAATAATTCTTCCCTTGAATATTTAAATAGTTTTATAGCGCTTTCGCTCACGTTCACGAATTTCTGCGATTTTGCATCGAATACAACAAGTGCTTCCGGGGCATTTTCAACCAATGCCCTGTACCTTTCTTCACTTTCTCTCACGGCCTTATCGGCTTTCTTCCTGTCGGAAAGATCCCGTACTATTCCGATGAACCTGCCATCCGGCAACATCTTTGCATTGCTCTCTACTTCAAGAGTAGATCCATCTTTTCTTTTCAATATGGTTTCGGTAATATATGATTTGCCTGTTCTCAGCTCCTCATAACGGTTAGGCAATCCATTTATATTCTCAGGTGAATATAAAATATCAGCACCGGACATATTAAGCAGTTCTTCTTTGCTATATCCAAGCATCCGGCAAGCCCTTGTATTTACATCAATGTATCTTCCTTCCCCGTTTGAAATGAATATGCCATCAGATGCTTGCTCGATAAGTTCCTTGTATTTTAATTCACTTTCATAAACCTGGCGCTTAGCTTTTTCATTTTCTGAAAAGTCAAGGCCCACACCCATCAAGCATTGCTCACCTTCGTATTCAATCGCCCGGCCGGTAAAATAAAAAGGGATCTTTTGTTTGTTCTTCAATAACAGATCTGCCTCAACTGCATCCTCCCCGTTAGTAAATACATTTGAGATCTTTGAAGCGATCATTGCCTTGTCCTTATGATCATAAAAATCAAGCGGATTCAGGTTTAGAATTTCATCAGCATTATAGCCGGTAACATTTTCAAAGTTCTTATTCCATCGCCTGAATTTTCCTTGCTGGTTATACAGGTAAAATACACCAGGCAAACTATTAATTATTGAATCGGAAAGCTCTTTTTCTTTTATGATCTGCTTCTTTATCAATTCCCTGTCTGTAATGTCCTGCATTGCCCCAAGTATCCGCAGCGGTTGTCCATTTGCATCATACTTAATATATACACGGTTATAAAAATTCCTGAACTCTCCATTAGCAACCTGGAATGGAAACTCTTCTGTCAGATATGTAATCCCGTTCTTTAGAGCGTCTGACATTCTTTGCTCAATGCCTTTCTGCTCACTTGAATGTATGCGTGAAAGTAACAATTCAAAATCGATCCTTTCATCAACGGATTGGAACCCATTTAATTCCCTAAGTTTTTGGTTTCCCCAGGTTTCATTCTTAACGAAATCATGATCCCAAACAGCGTCATTTGTTGCCTGTGAAATCAATTCAAATCGTTCATTTGATTTTTTTAATTCTGCACTTGCCTTTATCCGCTGTGAAATATCCCTGAAAAATGCTATGACCGTATTAGAACTTGCCATTTTTGCATTCACCTCAACATCTAAAAATGTTCCGTCCTTTTTTAAAAGCTTTCTTTCATACAAAAGGCTTTTCCCTTTTAGCAATTCATTGATCGAATGCGGATCTTTTTGAATATCCCTTATTGGTAAAACATCTTCGATATTAGTGCCTATCAATTCGGAAAGCGTGTAGCCGCCTATGTTACATAGGCTTTGGTTGGCTTCCTGGATCACACCTGCAAGATCAGTTATAACGATGCCGTCTGATGCCTGCTCGATCAGTGATCGGTATTTTATTTCACTTTCCTTGATCATCCGGTCCGATCTTTTTTTAGATGTGATATTGATAGCAGAAGTTAACCAGTGTGGCGTGTTGTGCAATTCGAGGGCCTCAACAGAAATCAGGAGGAAAGCTATTTCACCATTCTTCATTTGGATCTCTATTTCATAGTCGCGAAGCTGTCCCTGCTTTTTTAGAATTTGCTCGATGTCTTTTCTTACCCCTTCGAGTTTATCAGGCGGAACCCTGCTTAAAATGCCAGCCTGGTCAGAAGATCTTCCAATTAATTGTTCACGGGTAGATTCAAGCAGGTTTCCATAGGCTTCATTCATGTCAACAAGCTTTCTTTGGTTATCATGAATGGCAAACCCAAGTACATTGGTGTGAAATGCCTTTGAAAATTTTTCTTCACTTTCCTGTAAGGCGATCTTTGCATTTTCCTGTTGAGTGATGTCCTTTATTATTGCGAAGATCTTTCCATCTGGGATCATCCTTGCATTTAATTCAACAGTGAAGATGGTTCCGTCCTTTCGTTTTAGCTTTCTGTGCAGCAGCGTGTGCTTCCCGGAGCGGATATTGGTTTCCGTTAAGTTATTTTCCGTCTCAAGAAATATATCCTTCAGATTTAATTTTTCAAATTCTTCCCTTGTGTAACCCGTCTGAACATGAGCACTCTTATTGAAACTATGGATCGTGCCATCAAATGAATAAAAGATCATGCCATCCGACGACTGCTCTATCAAGGACCTGTATTTTTCTTCGCTCTTCACAAGCTCATTTTCCACTTTGATCTTTTCGGAAACATCCATCAATAAGACAAGTTTACCATTCACGCCATTATAAAAGATGTTTTGGGAGAAGACCAAAACCTGGATCTGCTCTTTGTTCTTTTTTATGTGGCTCCAGATACCCGCCTCCCGTAATCCACTTTTGCCATTTGCGTTATCGTCGATAAACTTTGCGGCTTCCTGTTCAGACCTTATCGACAATACAGTCATTTCGAGAAATTCTCTTTTTGAATAACCGTATAAATTTATAGCAGCGTCATTCACTTCCAGGAATCTAAATGTTTCGATATCATAGATCCACAATGGAAGAGGGTTCTTTTGAAATAATATCTTATAATTTTCTTCGCTTTCTTTTAATTGGCTGGTGCGTTCTTTTACGAGCTCATTTAATTTCCTCGGCCTCCTGGCTACGTTATAAACCACAATTGCGCCGAGCATAGCAAATAAAAATCCTAGAATAGATAATAACACTATATCAGCGAAATCTCTATACCTTTCTACAGGTACAACTGATATACGCCATTCGCCGTTTGGAACATCAACGGTAACCGAATGCCCCCTGAATATGTCATGTTTGTGAGGGATAAAAAATTCTTCCTGCTTTGTATCCGGATTTATTTTTGCGAGCTGGAAATCATAATCGTTCCTTGAAGTACTGATCCCCGCCGCCCTGAGTAATGTAGGCATCTGAATAACCACTGCTGAAAATCCCCAGAACTTTCCTTTTCGAAAAATCGGTAGCCTTCCTACAACTCCCATTCCGCCCTGGCGCAACTTAAACGGGCCTGCAAAAAATAATTCCTTTTTCTCAATAGCTTTTTCTGCTTCTTTAACCTGGGCCGGATCATTTAGTATATTATAATTGATTACAGAATCGTTTCCTTTCAATGGATAAACATACTTAATGATACCATTTGGAATAATTTGTACCGCATCAATATAGTTGCCTCTGCCAACAAGTTGCGGAGCTATAGAATCAAATTCTTTAACTGTTCCATCTTGCTGAACAAAAAGGGCAAGTGTTTTTGTAGCAGATAAACTATAAGTTAATGCTTGCTGGAGTTTTGCCTTAATGTCATTTGCAAGTAGAAGTGTATCGGCGTCCTGGTCCTTTCTTGCAAGTTTGTAACGTTGAAATATCAAAGCACCAATCAAAATGGCGAGCACTAAAAAAGCACCCAGTCCCAGGAACATAGAACGTCCCTTTGATGTAACCCACCGTTCCAGGAAAGGCCGCTTGATCTTTTGAACTAATGAATTATTTGATTCTTGATTATTTATCATATAATTAAGCAAAATTAACCTGTTTTATTTTACAGTAATACCGTAGTTTATTAGACTTGAACGCAGTATTAGGCCCTGGTTTGATGACGGGATGTGTTGGAAATTTAATTAATGGGGGGAGCGTAAATCACTAAATCAGGTGACACAGTAGTAGGTACCAAACGGCTGAGGTTGTTAAGAGGCTTTATTCTACAATGCCACTTTTCAGGGCAAACATTACCAATCCAGCAGTATTTCTCACACCAACTTTCTCTATCAGCTTTTGCCGGATCCCTTCTACCGAGCGTGGGCTTAAAAATATTTCTTTTGCAATTTCTGCAGCTGTCTTTTCAAGGCAGATCAATTTTAATACCTCCAGCTCACGTTCAGTAAACTCAATATCCTGGTTGAAGGAGGGTTTAAAATTTCGTTTTAATACAAGTTTTTTAAGAAGTGCTTTATTCACCAGGTCATTAAAATAATAGCCGTTCTCATGAACTGCATAAATGGATTTCCTGATCTCATCTGATTCGGCGTTCTTTAATAAATATCCATTTGCACCCATCTCCATCAGGTGTATTATAAATTTATCATCGTCATACATCGTAACTACCAATACTTTGATCGCATCAAATCTCTTACGTACTTCAAGAGTTGCCTCCATTCCATCCATTACCGGCATTTTCAGATCCATGATAATGACATCAGGACGTGCCGTTTCAAGCCCTTTTAGAAGTTCTTCACCATTGTCTGCTTCAAGCACCACCTGAAAATTTTCGTCAGCTGCAAGGCCAACCTTGATCCCGTCCCGGAAAATTTTGTAATCATCCGCAATAGCTATCCTGATCTTTTTATCTTCGTTCATATTTTACCGTTAACAGGTACAAAGATCGTGATACTGTTATCATTTGGCCCTGAAAAAAAAGCCACTCTTCCCTTAAGTAATATAACCCTGTTCTGTATATTTTTTAGACCTAATCCTTCTTTCAAATAGCGATACTCTTCGAATTGTTCCTGGCTCAGGCCTGAGCCATCATGGAACATACTTATAGTTAAGCCCTCATCATTAAACGAAGAAGTTATCCTGATCTCACTTGAATGGGAATGCTTCATAATATTATTGACCAGTTCCTGGATCATCCTGTAAATACTAATATCATTCTCCGGATTTTTAGTTGCATAGGAATCGTCCAGTTCCGTTGATGTCTTTAATACGGCTTCTTTGGAAAGCTTAGTAATAAAGTGCCGGATAGCTTCATTAAGACCGAATTCCTTTAAAATATTTGAATGAAGGTTATGAGATATCCCACGAACCTTTTGAATTCCTTCATTAAGTAATTCTTTACCTTTTTCATGTAACTGCTGGTCATGCTTGTCCAGGCTATCGGCCTTTATTGCCTGTAAATGTAACTTTGATGAGGAAAGTATGGCCCCTACTTCATCATGCAGCGTTTCGGCTATTCGGTGTCGTTCGATCTCTTCGCTGCGAACAGCGGCTTCGATCAACTGATTTTGTTGTGATTCCTGCAGCAGTTGCATATCTTGCTGATGCTTTAGTTTTTTCTTTTGGGAAATCGTGAATATTAAGAGGAAACTTCCAAACAGTGCGAGCATCACCGCTATACAAATGAATAAAGAAAGTTGCAGGTCTGTCATCCGTTTTTAATATTCGTTTTGATAAGAAAAAATCCCCTTGCAATGAAGAGGCACAGAATAATGTAGGTGATATTGTGCAGGTCCCAGATGTGCACAGCAAAATTTTCATACCTGGCAGTTATCTGGTTGTAGAAAAGAAAGATCGGAAAATTTACAACCACGTATATACTTAACCCCGTTGTTATCCAGAACGCAGGATCCTTAGCGAAAGCAAGTTCCTGGTCCTGCATGGAAATATTAAAATAAAATAAAAGGCAATTAAATAAAAGCAACCCGGTTTCAAGACTAAGTGTGCGGCTGCTAAATCCGGTAAATCGTTCAAAGAAAATAAAATTTACAAGAATGAATATTATAAAAATAACCGGGACAAGTTTTTTTGACCATGGTAGCAACGATTGCTTTATTTGCAAAAAGAACCAGCTGAATAATAACAAGCGAACAATAGAGTGTGTGTTATAAATAAAAACATTATCGCCGGGCTGTGAAGAAAAGTTGAATACGATCCCAAACTTCCAAATGCATATTTGCGAAATGTTTAAGACAAAGGCTATCCATACATATAAAACAATTGGCTTGGTAATGCTGTTTGCCTTATACTTTAATGAAGCAATCATTGGTATTATTAAAGCCCATGCTTCAGACCAATCTAATATTTCCTGCAAATAAAAAATACTTTGTAAAATTAAAAATTAATACGGCCTTGCGGGAGGACAAGGGTTTACCTGCCTCACCAAATCGTTATCTATTGGTAACATTGTCCTATTAACATCATAGGCAGTTATAATAAATCTTATATATTGCTGCCGGTCTTGAGGATCATTTGCAGGATAGTATTCCGGGGTAAAAATAAAATAATCGGCAGTAGGTACAATTTCTAAAAGTTGTGCAATTCGTATTTTTGAAAATTCATAATCTGAAAACAGGTTCCCTTCTAATTTTGTTTTATCATCTCCCGGGATCATAAAATTTTCATCGAGATCTATTTGTCGTTCTAAATTTACAGTCCATGCGGATGCATATAATGAGCATCCATCCCGAAGGATAAACGTATTATCATACCGTTGGTTAAAATACAGGCTATTAAACTCAGGCATTGCATTTAACCTGCTGAGATCTGCCTGTTTTATCACCATACTTTTGTAATTCAGAGACTTGGAGTCTAGGGTAGCCAATCCAATGGTTGCTACAGCCAATGTTGATACCACTCCAATTGTTATGCCTTTAATCAGATCCATATTGAAGATATTTTAGGATTAAATTCCTGGGTCCTGGAGGGAAGTCCACTAAAGTACAGCCTGCTTTTTGATTCTCATAGTCTTTTTCGTGGTTTTTCTTGCGTAGTTATACGCAATCAAGCACCTGCGCATATATTCGTACCATCAGGTGTAAATAGCAAGTATCTATACCTGTTATTAATTTTACGCATTTCCTACCTTGTTTAAGGAGTATGATTGCAGCAAAATTTGTGTTATAAAATAAACGTTATGAACACAAAAATACTCCTGCTCACGATCATCCTGCTCATCGTTTTTCCGAATGCAATTTCGGTAGACGCGTCAAATCAAAAAGAAATACTTAACCTTGAGATACCTGCTTCTCCGAGCGATAATAAACAACAGGATAGATCTATGGATTGGACACTTGCATGGTCTTATGAAGATGATTCTACACATTCCCAGCCAACAGAAGACGGTAAATCGCATCACTTCCATTTTGACCGTATTTGCAAAAACCGCCGCAAGATCGCGGTGATCGCATTAATGAAAATATTTTTACTCATAATACATACAAGTTCATTTCTATATTCATTGATCCACCTTCTTCATTGAACAGTTAAGGATGGTGGCAGATTGCCTGACATTATCATCATTTTATAAAATTGGATGCAAATTTGCCACTTTGTGAACATGGAAAAATATCCGTTATCAAAACTGCAGCAGATCCTTATCGAGTGGCAATATGAAAGAAGGCACTCTCATGAAACGAAAACGTACGAGTTGAAGCACCAGGCAAATGGAAATTGTGAGATCACTTTAAAGAACCGGATAACAATTATAAATATTGGAGGCAGTTTTAAAGTTGAAATTGCACCAGCAGTTTTCCGCACTACCTCGCTGGCACTCGAATCTTTGATCGATGAAACGGAAATGGATATTTTCAAGAATTTTTTACGGGAATTTGATAGTGAAATGTATATAATGGCTGAACAAAGCGAAAAGGACACAAGTCACCAGGCAAGATTTTTTGAGAAATAGGGTTAAGTGCTGGTTTCAAATTCTAAAAGTTCCAGAAAATAGATCAATTTACTTAATTCCCTATCAACTTGTGTTTTGTGGCCTCGCCAGGAATCGAACCTGGGTCTGGAGCTTCGGAAACTCTTATACTATCCATTGTACAACGAGGCCAATATATTGCAACTTCTATTTTCCAAATGTCTGAACATTTGTGCCAAAGATCTTAACAGCAATGGCGAGCAAAATAACACCAAAAAACTTTCTTATAACAATCATTCCACTCGGGCCTAATATCCGCTCTATCCATTTCAACGATCTCAGTACCAAAAATATAACAATGCAGTTTATCAAAATGCCAATAAAGATATTTGCATCATTGTAATTTGCCTTTAAACTCATAACAGTTGTAAGGGTTCCTGATCCTGCGATCAATGGAAAGGCGATTGGCACAACACTTCCGCTTTTAGGGTCGGTATCAGGTTTGAAAAACTCCAACCCCAGGATCATTTCCAGGCCAATTAGAAATATAACTATGCTTCCTGCAACTGCAAAAGAGTGAACATCCAAACCAAGAAAATTCAGGAACTGTTGACCGATCAATAGGAACAAGATCATTAACCCGCCTGAAACAAGGGTTGCCTGCATCGACCTTATCTCTCCTCCCATCTTTAATCGTAAGGTAGCCAACACAGGAATAGAACCGATCACATCGATCACGGCAAAAAGCGTGAACGTAACGGTCAGAATTTCTTTCAGTGCTAATCCATCAAAATTCATTTCTTGTTTTTTGCAAATATAACCTAAGGCCGCAGCATGTACATATAAGGACAAGTTATAAATTAACTTTCATCCGGATACCACCATAAAAATTGGTGGGTGAAGATGGATTGAAGAATCGGTTCCCGGCTGCATTCAGATCATTTCCTAAACTAAAAGGCTGGTTAAATGAGTGATCAAATGCCGAAAATATATCACCAGTTACTTTTTTACCAATTGCTTTTTTAAAGCCAAGCTTTGTATAAAATAAATTGTAATGATGAGCAGAAAAACTATTCGCATCGTTTAAAGGGATCTCATCCGTAAAGTTGTAGGTAACATTTAAATATAGCCCAATGGTACTAGTCAGATCCACACCTGCTATAAATACATTGGGCGGTGTGCCGGTCAATTTATTTCCATCGTATTTTGCCGTGCCTTGCTCATAATGAACAAATCTTGCATGGATATTCGTATAATTTATCCAAGCCTTTAATTGCGTCAAAAACCTGGTATTATCATTCACCGGTAAAAAAGCAGTGGCTATCTCGAATCCCCGCTGGTTAGTTCTGCCAGCATTCACAAAATAATCGGCTCCTGCAGCATCCCTTCTGCTTACAATTGTATTCTGAAGTCCAAATAAATAATAAGCAGCGTCGATCGATAACTTATTTTTAAAAAGATCTGCTTTAAAACCCGCTTCATAATTAATACCATATTCAGCATTAAGTGCCTTATTAAAATTTCCATCACCTGCATGCACTTCATCAATTGAAGGCGGCGAATAACCTTTACTTACAGACGCATAAAGCGACACCACGCGCCAGATCTTTTTTAATAATGATATCCTTGGGATGAATTGCGGAGAAAAGTTGCTGTTCTCTTTTTGTGTAACTGGATCACTAACCCTTTGAAATCCGTAATGAAAATCATTGTAGCTGATGCCTGCATTTAAAATAAGGTTTTCTGCCAGGCTAACATCTGCTTGCAAAAAAATATTTACCTGGCGTGAATTGATTTTATCATGGTATTGAAGCGAGTCTTTCATACCAAGATCATTTCCAAATGTACTGGTGTTTGAAAACCCATATTGATATTCACCACCAAAAATTCCGGTGAAAATATCCTTTGTATATTTTGTTACAGAACGGGCGCCGAAACCATTTTCGCTCTTTATTTCAAAATTCCTAATGGTTGGATTTTTAAAATCAGTATTGGAAAAATAAACTGAAGTTATATTGCTCCATTGATTATTGAACCGTAGATCATTCGCGAATCCGGCATATATTGTTTTAAGATACAATGCCGCCTTTTGCGCTTGTGCACTTTTAAATATTCCTGCAGCCGGCCGCGCCATTCGTGGATATACTGTCATTTCCGCCATTGTTAAGCCACCAGGTGTTTTGTAATAAAGATCGCTGTAAAAAATATTCGTAAGTATGCTTTGCTTTGTATTGATAAAATATGTGCCGGTAAAATTCGCTACATCTTTTCGCATGTTAGAATGTGTTCGATAGCCATCTGATTGCTGGTGGGAAAAAGAGGAATGACTTTTCATTACCGTTCCGGATTGATCATAAGATGCTCCAGCTGTATAGAGCCCATAGCTACCCCCGCCTGTTTTAAAAACCAAGCTGCTTTTCCTGTCAGTATTAAACCTGCTGTTTAATAACAGCACACCTCCGGTACCTGAACCATACATACTACCAGACGGGCCTTTTAAGATCTCTGCCTTATCAATATTATCGAAAGCGATCTCATTGATGTACGTATTGCCATTTGCATCCGTAAATGGTATTCCGTTCCAATACACTTTTACGTTCCTCACGCCGAAGGTTGATCGCAATAAATTTCCACGTATGCTTAACCGATAGCTCCCCGGGCTTCGCTCATCCATTTTAACACCAGGCACAGTGTTAATTGCTGGAATAAATGACGAGCTGCCGAATCTCTCAAGTGATGATCTGTTTAAAATTGAAACAGCTGCAGGCAAATTTTTAATACTACCGTTCCTTTCAAAAGACTGGACTGCTGTTTCGGATAAAAAAATCGTATTAGCGTACAATATGATCATTGGAATACTGGCACCAGGGTTTTTAATGATCACTGGTTTATAACCAACGTGGGTAAACGCAAGATCAAACCCTAATAACGAGAATGGGAAAGAATAGTTACCAGCAGAATCTGATGTTACAGTCAACAGGTTATTACCAACCGTAACTGAAACGGATGACAATGGCAGATTATATTCATCTGTAACATTTCCATGAACAGTGTATTGAGCATGACTCAAAGTCGCATAAAAGCAACCAATAAGAATTGAGAATATAAAGGACCTCATACTTTTCCTGCTTATTATTCACAACATGAAAGTTATATTAACTGCAAAACATTAGCTATTGGGCACCCTTTCATTTATTTGTTTTAAACATTCAATACATAAGCAATCCTGGTACCTTTCAACGATCTCCATTACATTTTCATTGAGTTTTATATTCCCGCATTCGCATTGCTCTATTGAACCCGCCTTACATTCAAATGATCTATTACATCGAGGGCACAATGTCATTTCAATCTTCATTGGTAAACCGATTTCACTGGAAAGATATTAAAATTTTAATACCACTCCTGCCATGAAATTAAACCTGTTGCTGTTATATCCCAGTACCTCAAAATATGTTTCATCAGTAAAATTCTTGAGGTCTACATAAACCCTGAGGTTTTTTGTAATCGCATAATTAGAGTAAAGATTCCATGTATAGTAAGCGGGCATTTCAACCGGTGGTCCGCCAAACACACCTTCTTTCCTTTTACCAATACTTTGTACCCCAATATTTACGGACCATGATTTATTTATATCAATTCCTGCATCAAGGTTTATTGTTTGACGTGGCCTGCGGTATAAATTAAAATAGGATGTGTCTTTGTTATTATTTTTTGTTTCCAGGTATCCGTCAAGGTTAGTATAATTTCCAATTAACCTTACCTTCCCAACTAAAACTGTTGCATCAAACTCAAAACCTTTATCTTTTTGTTGATCAGCATTGATATAATAGCTCGCAAAGCTTGGCGCACCGGCACTATAAAAGGCTATGTTGTCCTTCACATTCCTTAAAAAATAAACTGCCCGCACATTTACGTTCTCCCTGAAGTATTGCATACCGGCTTCCACACTTAATGATCTCTCCGGATCCAGTTCATTATAAGGATTACGATATTCTGAATACACCTGGTACAATGATGGTGCTTTAAAACCGGATGCAATATTTCCAAATATCTTGAACTTCTTGGCAATTACATACGACGGGTTGAAAGAAAATGTAAATACGTTTCCATATTTGCTAAAATTATTATACCGGCCTCCCAGCTCAACATTAAAACCACCCAGGTCTTTGATAATAAAAGTTGCAAAAACACCCAGCTGATTTACTTTAGCGCTATCTCCAAGTTCTGCCTTGAAAGGCCCAAAGAGGCTAACAGAAGAATATGCCTGATCGGTAACCTGCTGGCGATAATCGGCCCCGGCAACCACATCAATATTTTTTGCCAGGACAAGGTTACCAAACATTTCAACAAAATGAGATTTGCCGATATATTTACCCGTACTAAAATAATCGAATCCGATTGGTGGAATAGAATCATCAAAATAATTTCTTTCAGACCTATTGTAATTATAGTTTAAATGCAACACACTCTTCCCCATTTTATAATCCGCTCCAAACCCTGCACTAAAATTTTTTGTTTTTAAAGTATAATCATCATCGTCAGTAAAGGAGCTGTTATCTGAATCAGCCTTATATTGGCTGAACTGTCCGCTGGCTTTTATTAACAGGTTATTTAAAATCGTTTGCTGAACAGATCCCCGAAGAACATCCCTGTCAAATCCATCCTTATCGAAATGGTTATTTCCAGTTACATCATATGCACTTGAAAATCCTTTGCTGTATAACTTATTATAGGAAAAGTTGTATGCTGACTTATTTATTGTTCCACCTACTTCAATATTCCCCTTGTAAGTTTCATGGCTTCCGGCACCAAGGTCTGCAGTGATCCCAAATTTCTTATCACCGCCCTTTTTTGTAATGATATTTATTACACCTGCGATCGCATCACTTCCATAAAGGGTAGACTGGCTGCCTTTTAAGATCTCCACTCTTTCTACCTGCTCAGCTGAAATAAAGTTCAGATCAAAAGCGCCGCTGATCCCTGAAGGGTCGTACATCGGGACCCCATCAATAAGGATCAGTGTTTTGCCTGCAGCGGCCCCTTGCAGGTATACATCCCGGTTAGTGCCGTGTACATTGCTACTTCCGTTAATGATAAGCCCGGATTGCGCATTCAGAATTTCAGTAATTGTTTTTCCACTGTTTCGCTCCAGTTCTTGCCTACCGATGACAGTGACAACCTTACCGGTTAAGGATGTTTTGATTGGATACTTTGTTGCAGTTACAACTACATCATCCAATAATTTAGTGCTGTCTTGTGCATAGATATGACTGCTTGTTAAAACAGCAGCCATCATCAAAATTTTCATTTTCATTTTTGAGAATTTTTTTGTGACTGCTTCCCGGAAAATGTACCTGGATACAGGTACGGCGAAATATAAATGCGCTTATCTGCAAAACAGATCGTTGCTTTTACATAACATGCCTTTCACCCGAAAGCTTTGAAATGATCGTTAAATGAGCATGGCAGGTCTTCTGGCTCGGCTTCTCCTGAACACCTTCCCGTTGATAATCAACAGTGGTAGAAGATTCAGTAGTTGCTAGTGGTTTGTGTTTAAGCATTTTTTATAACACATTCCAATTGCGAAGCATTACAGCTACGGGGATAGCGCCGGACTTACACCGGACTTCCCTTTTAATCCCGGACACCGGGAACCAAATTCGCAGCAAATGTATAAAGAATGAAACTGAAATTTTTTAAATTTTTATCAGCAAAATAAAAAAGCCACCGTATGAGGGTGGCTTTGAACTATGTTAGTTAGTATTATTCTGCTTTTTTACATTCGCCCGCTACCTTATGAAAAATTTCGTGTGCTTCAGTAATAAGACCTAATAATTGTTTGTCATCTGCTTTTGCTTCTACCGCGGATGTTATCAGTTTACATTGCTCAACAAGTTTTTCCAAAGTTTCCTTGGTTTCAACAGGTTTGTAATTAGCGGGTATATCAGAAACCTGCCATGCTTTAGCTGCAACCAAAAGACTATCAGCTTTAGATCTCAACGGCATAAAATTTCCTTCTTCTGCAGGATGAAAAGTACCAGCCATAACAGCATGAAATCTTTTCATTTCCGGCCATGTTGCCGCTTTACTGGTTTGAGCAAAACTTATTGCCGGTATCATTGCCAGCACGATCACTAATGATCTTAAAAATAATTTCATATTTATTTAATTTTTTCAAAAGTAAACAATTATTCGGTTCTGCCTAATTCAAGTGCATTTTGAAATATTGATCAAGTGGGATTATTACAGGTAACCTGCCTAGTATCAACATTATAAAATTGCTTATCTTCAAAAAATGGTTCCAAGGACCAAACTAAAACTGTTTGATTTTACCATGATCATGGTAAGTTTTGTAATAGGAATGGGCATTTTTCGTACACCGGTAAATGTTGCAGCTGCCTCTCCAACACCAGCTATTTTTTACGGCGCCTGGATCGCCGGTGGATTGATAGCTTTGTGTGGTGCACTAACATATGCAGAGATCGGTAGCCGCTATCCTGTTACTGGCGGTTATTACAGGGTATTCTCCTATGCATATCATCCTTCTATTGCATTTGCTGTGAATTGTATCATCCTTATCTCAAATGCAGCATCCCTGGCCGGGGTAGCATTGATTGGTGCAGAATACATCATTAAGGTTATTGTTCCGGATGCTGTCAACCCTGAAAATATTCAAATTGCGATCGCTATAACATCAATTCTATTATTTTATGGAGTAAACTTACTTGGATTGAAAATGAGTGCAAGAACACAAAGTGTGCTAACAATTATAAAGATCAGCATGATCATTTTGCTGATCACGCCTTTATTTTTTGCTGATAAACAAACCAGCATCGCCATGGTTTCGGAGACAGTAAGTCCAACCATGATGGAATATATCAAAGCTTTTGGAATTGGATTGGTGGCCGTTTCATTTACTTATGGCGGCTACCAGCAATCTATCAATTTCGGGGAAGAAGTTTCTGATCCGGGCAAAAATATTCCAAGAGGAATATTCATCGGAATATCGATTATTATTATTCTATACCTAAGCATCAACTACGCTTATGTGAACATAATTGGCTTTGATAACCTGAAAACTTCAACTGGTATTGCCGCGCTTATGGCTAGCCATGTTTTTGGAACAGCGGCAGGCAATATATTATCCGTCTTCCTTTTTCTATCAGTACTTGCTTATGTGAATGTATTACTTATGAGCAACCCGCGTGTGATGCAGGCAATGAGTGAAGAAGGCGTTTTGCCGAAAAGATTCATGTCGAGAACGATAAAGTCTGAAGTGCTGTTTACATCCCTAAGTGTGTTTGCCGCAATGTGTGCTCTGATCGTTTTTTGGGCAAAGACCTTTGATGAAATCTTAAGCTTCAGCATTTTCCTGGATTGTTTTGGAATGGTATTATCAGCGGCAACCATATTCATTTTGCGAAAGCGAACAGCGCATTTGGACAATACAGGGATCTATAAAATGAAATTGTATCCTTTTATGCCTTTGATCTTTATTGCCGCTTATATATTTGTAGCCATCAGCATATTTATTGATAAGCCCGCAACAGCGATAACAGGACTGGCTATACTGGCAGCATTCATTTTATTATATTTTATTGTAACAACAGTACAACGAAAAAATAAATGAAGGACCTTTCATACATCATAAATCAACTGGGAGAAGAACGGGAAAATTATTATAATGCGATCGCTCCACCGATCATGCAGACAAGTAACTTCTGTTTTAAAACTGTTGATGAAATGCGGAAAGCACTCGCAGATGAGTATTCAACTTTTTTATACAGCAGGGGAAAGAATCCAACAGTTGATATCCTCACAAAAAAATTAGCCGCTTTGGATGGTGCAGAAGATTGTCTCGTTTTGAACAGTGGGGCAGCAGCCATCTTTGCTTCAGTGCTTGCCAATGTGAAAATGGGTGATCACATTGTAAGCGTGGACAAGCCATATACATGGGCACAAAAAATGTTCAATGATATACTGCCCAGATTTGGGGTTACGACTACATATATAGATGGCCGTAGTATGGAGGATTTTGAAAGAGCCATCTTACCAAACACCAAGGTAATATATCTTGAATCTCCAAACAGCTGGGATTACGCCATCCAGGACCTGGCAGCAGTTGCAGAGCTGGCAAAAGCTGAAGGGATCATTACGATTTGCGACAACAGTTATTGTTCCCCGATCTATCAAAGACCTATTGCATTTGGAATAGACATTTGTATCCAATCCGCAACAAAATACATTAGTGGCCACAGTGATACAGTAGCGGGAGTTATAACCGGTAGCAAAGAAATGATCGAAAAGATATTTCGCAGTGAATACCTCAATATTGGCAGCGGCATACAACCGTTCAATGCATGGTTGCTGATCCGTGGATTGAGAACAATGCCAGTAAGGCTTGAACAGATCAGTAACTCAACCCGGAAAATTGTAAATTTTTTAAAACTTAATGAAAAAATAGAAGCCGTTATTTTTCCTTTTGATGATAGTTTTCCTCAGTATTCCCTGGCTACTAAACAAATGACTGGTGCTTGTGGCTTGTTAAGCTTCATTTTGAAAGCAGGCAATGTACTTCAGATCGAAAAGTTTTGTGAATCATTGCAACATATCATGATGGCCGTTAGCTGGGGCGGGCATGAGACCCTGATCATCCCAAGAATCGTTGGTATGGAACAGGATAAATTTGACGAACAAAATAAGGAGCATCGAATGGTGCGGCTGTATGTTGGACTGGAAGATGCGGATCATATCATCGCCGACCTGCAACAGGCTCTGGAAAAAATTTAAGAATATTGATTTCGTTGAACAGTTTGACATCAAGGAAAAATTATTATTTAGGGAGTAAATGTTTGTTTACCATTCAAACTATTCAATATTCACTTTTCCCCCAGATAATTATATTTTTGCTTTATGCGTAAATTAATTTTCCCGTTGATACTCACATGTGTGGCACTATCTGCTAATTGCCAGCAAAAATGGGATCTGAGAACAGTCGTTGAATATGCAATGATCAATAATATTTCTGTAAAGCTGAGCGATGTTCAATCCAGGATAGCAGCGGTTGATTATAAGCAAAGCAGGTTATCCCAAATACCAAATTTTGACCTTAGCAGCAATACGGCTTATAACAGCGGTAATAACCAGGATCCAACTTCATTTCAACGGGTTACACAGACTTACATATCTGCGGGATTTCAATTACAGTCAAGTGCCGACATCTTTAATTTTTTCAGCAAGCGTAATTCCATTGCAGCATATGATTGGGAATTGAGGGCATCAAAAGCCTATGTTGATAAAGTAAAGAATGACATCGCTCTTACTGCCGCTAACGGTTACCTGCAGGTTTTGCTCTCAAAAGAACAGGAGAACATAACCCTTGTACAGGTTAAGCAGACTGATGCTCAACTGGCAAATACAAGAAGATTGGTAAATGCAGGCGCTCTTCCTGAACTAAATGCAACGCAACTGGAAGCACAGCTGGCACTGGATAGTGGTAATTATATCTCTGCAAGAGGAGGTGTAACGCTGGCACTGTTAACACTCCGTTCATATTTAAATATTGATCCTGCAACTCCCTTCGAAGTGGAAACGCCACCAGTTGAAATGATCCCTGTTGAACCCATTGCAGACCTGCAACCCGACGTTGTTTTTAAACTTGCAGTCGCAAACCAGCCATTGCAGCGATACAATGATTTCAGGTTAAAAGCTGCGGAAAAAAATAAGGCAGCTGCGAGAGGCGCCATGTATCCCACGTTATCTGCTTTCGGAAACCTGGGTAGTAATTATATTTCAGCGAAAACCCCCTCATACATTCCTGTTATTACAGGTTATAGTGCAAGTGGAGCTATTGTAAATGTTTCAGGAACCGATTATGATGTACTGGCACCAGATGTAACACTTTCCAAATCCGGTTATACCCGTTCTGATCCGTTTGCAAGCCAGGTATCGGATAATTTTCGCCAATCTGTTGGCCTTAGTTTAGGCATTCCATTATTCAGAGGATATACACAGCGAAGTAATTATGAGCGAAGCAAATTAAACCTTAATACACTGCAATTACAGAAAGAACAGGATGACCAAAAATTAAAACAGGATATTTACCAGGCATATACTTCAGCACTAACTGCCTTAGAAAAATTTAATGCATCCAGGAAAGCTGTTACATCTGCTGAAAGAACATATGAGTTTGCAAGTAAGAGATTTGATGTAGGATTGTTAGGCACTTTTGACCTTGTTACTTCACAAAATAATTTATTAAGAGCAAAGCTCGATTATACCATCAACCAGTTTGATTATGTTTTTAAGATGAAGGTCCTGGAATTTTATAAAGGCCTTGGATTGAAATTGTAAAACAAGATTACGGCTGATAAAAGATATGTAGAACAAGAGTGCGACGCCAAACCAGCTGAAAAATGAACAAATGTTTGCTACATAATAAAAGAGCAGTTAAACAAGATTCTCATGAATAAAAAAACAAAATGGATCCTGATAAGCGTTGGGATATTGGTTGTGTTGATGGTTGCGCTGTCAAAGGCCGGTGTATTCGGAAAGGATGAAGGGATCAAAGTGAGTACAGAAAAAGTGCAGAAGCGGACGATCATTGAGGTGGTAAATGCCAGTGGAAAAATATACCCGGAAGTTGAAGTACGGATAAGCCCGGATATCAGCGGCGAGATAACTGAGCTAACGGTGGCTGAAGGCGACACTGTAAAAAAGGGGCAACTCCTCGCAAGGATATATGCAGACATTTATAGCATTCAAAGAAATGAGGCCGCCAGTGGTGTAGCACAAAGCCAGTCACAGGTTGCAAATACTGAGGCGCAGGTTGCAAATTCACAAGCTAGCCTGGAAGCATTGAAAGCTTCACAGGAACAGGCCCAACGGAATTTTGATATGCAACATACATTATTCACCGATAAGGTAATCAGTCAAAGTGAATTTAATATTGCAGATGCAAATCTAAAAACCGCCAAAGCAAATTACAATGCAGCACTCCAGGCAATAAGAAGCTCACAGGCAACTGTAATCGGGGCAAGAGCTGGGGTGCAAAGTGCTTATGCAAATCTGGAAAAAGCTAACAAAGATCTTGGACGAACAGCGATCGTTGCACCAATGGATGGAGTTGTAAGTTTATTGAGTGTAAAGAAAGGAGAAAAAGTTGCTGGTAACAGTTTTAATGTAGGAACGGAAATGTTGCGTATTGCGGATATGTCAAAAATTGAAATAAGGGTTGACGTTGGGGAGAACGATGTTCCAAAAGTAAAATTGGGAGATAGTGCTATCATTGATATTGATGCATACAGCGATCGCAAATTTAAAGGGCTGGTAACACAAATTGCCAGCAGCAACAACGGTGCATCTACGCAAAGCGCTCTCGCAAATACAAGCAATGATGTGACGCAATATAAAGTTTATATCAGGCTGCTTCCGGAAAGTTATAAAGACCTTTTGGGTAAAGGATCCTTTCCTTTCAGGCCCGGTATGAGCGCAAGCGCCGATATACAGACGAAAACACAAATGAATGTATTAAGCCTGCCAATCAATGCAGTTACCACGCGGGATAAAAGTGACAGCACAAAAGCTTCTGCAACAAAAAAGAAAAAGGATGATGCTTCCACTACTGCAAAGGATCCAACAATGGATGACCTGGAAGTTGTTGTATTTGTAAAGGGTTTGGATAATAAAGTAAAAAAAGTAAAGGTAAAAACCGGCATACAGGACATCAATAACATTGAAGTCACCACTGGTGTGAAGGAGGGCGATGAAGTGGTAACTGGCCCATACGATGTTGTAAGTAAAAGTTTGAAAGTAGGTGACCAGGTAAAAGTGGTTGACAAAAAAGAGCTTTTCGAAAAGAATTGATCCGTCATGATCTTATCTAAACACGTGGCTGCCGATAGTTCGGCAGCCAAAATTTTTTTACAGTGAAAATTAAATTTCTTCTTTGGCTTGTTTTCTTTCTGAATTGTTTCGCAGGCTTTTCCCAGGAGGTTACATTAAAGATCGCCGTCATGAATGAAAAGAGTGAGGCTGTTCAAAATGCTACTGTATCATTATTTGAGTTGCCGGCAAATAAGCTGATTAGGAAAAAGGTGTTACAAGGTGAAGGAACGCTCTCTCTTGAATCGAACCGAAGCTACCTGGTAAGAGTAACTGCAGTTGGCATACATGATACAAGTAAAATGATAAACGTACTCACGGAGCCTTTTACCGTTACTATAATAATGGCTACTAAGATCAGCAGTCTTGGCAATGTAACGGTTGTATCAAAAAAGCCTTTAATTAAACAGGACGATGATAAAACTGTGATTGATGCAGAACCCCTCTCAAACAGCAGTACAAATGCATACGAAGTATTGGAAAAAACACCAAGCCTTGTCGTGGACCAGGATGGAAATGTTTACCTGAACAGTACAACCCCGGCAACGGTGTATATCAATGGCAGGGAAATGAAGTTGAGCAGCGCAGATCTTGCATCGCTTTTGAAAAGCTTACCGGCAGGTAGTGTTAGTAAGATCGAGATACTTAGAACACCATCTGCAAAGTATGATGCTTCGGGAAGTGGAGGAATCGTGAATATCGTTTTAAAAAAAGGAGTTAAGATAGGTACAAATGGAAGTCTCAATGCAGGTTATTTCCAGGGGAAATACGGAACAAGCACTGTAGGAATAAATCTTAATAAAAGTGCAGGAAAGATCACAAGTTATTTGAGTTATCAATTCACCGACAGAAATAATTTTGAAGAATTGAATTCCAGCCGGCTGATCCGTTTCGACAGTTCACTACTTGAACAAAAAGCATATACAACATATCCCACAACAAATCATTATGTTGGCGCAGGCATCGACATTGCGCTCACAAAAAACTGGACGATTGGATATGATGCAAGGCTTACACCCAACATTGGAAGAAGCCACGCATTGAATAAAATTGATATTTTAAATAATGATACCCGGGCATTACTTGGCAAAAATGAATCAGCCATAAACAATAAGAACAATTCAACATTTATTGGAAATAATTTTTCTGCGAAATATAAAATAGATTCCGTCGGAAGTGATTGGAATACCCAGTTTGATTACAATTATTACAACAATTCGAATAGCCAGGTATATATAAACTATTCTTCATTGCCTGCGCTACCGGCCGTATCAGGCGATGGTGAAAATAAAAATTCAAAAAATATTTTCGTAGGACAAACTGATCTTACGCTAAAGCTGGTTAAAAAATATACATTGGAGACAGGTTTTAAAGCTACGATCAGCAATAGCAGGAACAGCTCACAGTATTTCAAGGATACAGGTAACTATATTAAATTCCCCGACCCTTACCAAACAAATACATTTAAGTATAATGAAACGATCGGTGCCGGATACCTGCAGATATCGGCCACTTTCGCGGGATTTATTTTTAAGCCAGGGATCCGTTTGGAAACAACTGATATAAATGGAAAGCAAATTGTTCCAAAAGACACATCCTTCTCTATCAAAAGAACAGATCTTTTTCCGTACTTATTCATCAGGCATAAGTTGTTTAAGATCTTCGGCTTCCCGTTGGTCGGAAGCGCTATTTATCGCAAAAGTATTAAACGGCCATATTATGAAACGCTGAATCCGTATCCAAAATACATAGACCAGTATTTATTTGATGTGGGCAATCCGCAACTGAAACCCCAATTCACAACCAATTATGAGTTGAATGCAACGTATACAGATATTCCTGTCTTCGCAGTTGGCATCAATAAAACAAAGGACATTTTTAGTAATGTTACATACCAGGATAATATAACAAAGATCGCCTATCGAACCTATGATAACCTGGGCAGCAATATGGAATATTACTTTAAGGTGATCGGTGGTATACCGCCGGGCGGAAAATATTTTTTCTATGCAGGCGTTCAATATAATTACAACCAGTATAAAGGTTTTTACCAGGGAAGGCCATTGAATTTTGAACATGGAAGCTGGCTGTTCTTTATGTACCAGCAGGTAAAAGCGACCAAAACCATCACGGTGGATATGCAGGGATTTATGAGAAGTAAGGGATTGCAAAATCTGTATGAATTAAATACGTTTGGTGGATTGTACGTTTCTGTGAACAAAAGCATCCTGAAGAAAAAAGCAAATATCATTGTCTCGGTCAACGATCTTTTGCGGACAAATCATGTGAATTTTAAATTGAACCAGGGAGACGTGAGTGCAATAGGAGAAAGGATAAATGATACAAGAAGGATCGGGCTAACATTGAGATATAATTTTGGGATCAAGCCAAAGGAAGAAAAGAAAGGATTTGATGTGCCCGTTGAGAATTAATTGTTTTACCTCAAATACGCTAAGACGCAAAGAACCAGATCTTGTTGGTTTAATATATATTTGAAGAGTTATAAAAATAGTTTCTCCGCCCCAGGAATGCTTTCTGTTTTACCAACATCCACTAGTTTATCGCCACTATGGTCATAGCCGAGAATGAGATGGCCTGGAGCAAGGCTGAGATAGGTTTCGACCAAAGAAAATTTTCCACGTTGTTGTATAAGGTCAAAAACGCTGGGCTCAAAAACAACTGCACAACTGTATGCCTTCTCTATTAAAGTATCATTTTTGACAGCAATTTTTTCCTCGCCGGTATTTTTGTTGCGCCACCCACAAAGCCTGTTATCCTCATCGAATAAAAAATAGCGGGATGAACTTCTATTCGTTACCCCAAACGTTATTAGTGCATCCTTTTTTATATGTGCGGATGCCAGGTCACCTAAATTCAGGTCTGTGAGTATATCGGCATTCAGTGTTATGAATGGCATTCCGTTACTTAAAAATTCTTTTGCCTTCAATAAACCGCCGCCTGTTTCAAGGACTTCATTGGTTTCATCACTAATCATTATATTACTTCCCCAGCCATTATTTTCATTTACAGCATTCATGACCTGGTCTGCATAGTGATGCACATTTACAACAACATCCGTTATACCATATCGTTGCAGGTATTCAATATTTCTTTGCAATAAAGATTTGCCATTGATAAGTGCCAAAGCTTTTGGATGAGAATCTGTCCATGGCTTAAATCTTGTACCAAGCCCTGCGGCAAAGATCATTGCACGCCATCCTTTCATTATATTATTATCCGCTAATGGCTTCATATCTTTTTGCAATAAGTCAGGGCTTTATAACTCCTGGTTTGATCCAAAAACTATTTCATCCAATTTTCTTTATTATTATGCAATAACCTGATCTTAACATTAAATTTATTACGCAGGTGTCGGGCAAGTGCTTCACAGGCATATACACTTCTATGTTGCCCGCCCGTACAACCGAAATTGATCATTAAAGATTTAAAATTTCGATTGATATAATCTTTTACGGAAATATCAACGATGCTATAGACTCCATTTAAGAAAACTGGCATCTCGGTTTCCTCTTCAAGGAAATCCTTTACTGACTTATCAAGCCCCGACAATTTTTTATATTCGTCATACCTACCGGGATTTAAAATTCCACGCATATCAAAAACAAAGCCACCACCATTTTTTGTTTCGTCTACAGGAATACCATTTTTATAAGAAAAACTATTGATGGTGACAACAAGGGGAGTTTCGGCAGTTGCTGTAACGGGAGTAAATTCATTGATCACTTCATCACTTATGCAAAGCTCCAGTACTTTCCTAAACGCAGGCAATGATATACCTATACTTTGATTATCAAGGAACCACTTTAAATTTTGTAATGCAAGCGGAATGCTTGTTAAAAAATGTGCCTTTCGTTCAAACAAACCCCTGAATCCATATGCGCCCAATACTTGCAAGAGTCGAATGAGCACATAGCCATTATATTGATTCCTGAAAATATCCCTGTCCACAGGCTCTTCAATTATTTTTTCAAATTGATCTATATAATCTTCCAGCAACCTTTGTTTCCAATCATCGGGCAGGTTCGCACGTGCCTGCCACAACAATGAGGCTACATCATATTGCGGTGCACCCTGCATGCCTCCCTGGTAATCTATAAAAAAAACCTCCCTATCCTTCACCATGATGTTACGGCTTTGGAAATCACGAAACATAAAATATTTATATTCTGTGTGTGACAGGTAATTGCTCAATGCTTCAAAATCGTCGATCAGCTTTTGCTTATCATATGGTTTCCGCAAAGCATCCAGGAAATAATATTTAAAATAAAGCAGGTCCGCCATGATGGCTTGCCTTCCAAAGGATTCATTAGTGATACACTTACTATAGTCGAATCCGGCATTGCCTTTTACTTGCAAGTTTGCCAATTGCTCCAGGCTCTTTTTGTAGAGGAAATATACTTTTCCAGTATAACCTCCTGATTCAAGAGTGTCTATTAGTGAAACATCACCAAGGTCTTCCTGTATGTAAATGCTTTTCGAATCATTAACACAATATATTTTCGGAGTAGCCAAACCTGCATTTCGAAAGTGATCTGAAAAACAAATAAATGCTTCATTTTCTTTAATGTTCGTTCCATAGGTAGCAATAAAAGAATTGTTTTCACAAGTGATCCGAAAGTAATTGCGCTCACTGCCGGATTGAGGCAACTTTTCAACCTGCTGAATAGACTCTTTGCTATAATTGCTAAACAGATCTTTAATATCTTTTATTATACTTTGCATCCCGGTAAAATTAAAATAAATAGTTTAGGAAAAATGAGCGCCTTAAAATCATTGCCTATTTGGGTCACACCGGGGACAAACAAACTTAAATTACAAGTTCCGCCATTTGAGCGGAACATGTTACTAATACCTGCATTGGCGCTTTATCCGAACGTCAGCATGCTGTAACCCAGTGAATAAATAATGATGATAGAAACAATCAATATGGTAAGGTTAAAAAAGTAGCTTCCTTTTTTATTTTATCCAGGTGCTTATCACTTAAGAACCGGTCATCACCATGAAGCCATTCATAGCTTTCAGCCCATGCCCTGCATTTCACAATAAATTCATTTTCCCATGCCTGGCTTACAATGATCGTTCTTTCACTTAGGTGGCCAATGATAAAATCCTTTAGCCTCGTATCAAAATATGGAATGCTGTGCAGGAATTCAAGTACCTCTTCATCCGTAGCAGGAAAGTCCTTATCACTTAGATCATATCGTTTTGATGCCCTGTGACCATCAATTGATTTATTTATGATCCTGAAAATAATATCTGATAAATATTCCTTTGTTATTGATTTCATTTTAGTATTATTTTTTTAGAATAATTTTCCCTGTGCTCCCGGCCTCCTGAATTTTGTGCAATCGAGGTCCCAACGCTCTGCGTTCATATTATATATCTTCCCATACTTTTTATATTGCTGAGCCACTATTTGCGCAATGCTCCCTTCACCACGCATGCGTACACCCCACCGTGAGTCATTGACCTTACCGTCATGACTTTGCTCTATCAGGTGCCAGACCTTATCTGCATGATCGGGTAAATTTTTATAAAGCCAATCGTGGAACAACAATTTTATTGCCCCATTCAACCGAATGAAAGTATAAGCAGTAAATGTGGCTCCGGCATCCGCAGCTGCCTTCATGATCCGCTGCATCTCGTGTTCATTCAAACCCGGTATCATTGGCCCCATCATTATACCCATTCGTACTCCTGCTTTGCTCAATTCTTCTATCACTTTTAATTTTTGTTTAGCAGTTGTTGTGCGTGGCTCCATTATTCGCCTAAGATCCTCGTTAAATGAGGTTATGGAAACCATTGCTGAAACGATGCCCTTCTTCGCCATTTCCTGTAACACATCCTTGTCTTTTAATATCCAGGAATTTTTGGTCAAAATACCAACAGGCTGATTGAACTCATTACAAACTTCCAGTAGACCTCGCGTTAACCGGTATTGTTGTTCGGCTGGTTGGTAACAATCAGTATTTCCACTTAACATAATGGGAGCGCATTCCCAATTTGGATTCATTAAAAATTTTCGCAGCAACTGTGGCGCATTTTTTTTCACAAGGATCTTTTGCTCAAAGTCCAGCCCGGCACTATAACCCCAGTATTCATGCACGTTTCGGGCATAACAGTATATGCAGCCATGCTCACAGCCTGCATAAGGGTTCATACTGTAACTCATTCCCACATCCGGACTTTCCACTTTATTTACGATCGTTTTTGACTCCTGTTCTATATATTGAGTTGCAATATTTCCTTCTTCCCAATCATCTATACCTTCTATATTTTCTTTAGTGAATTCATTTTTAATAAATTTATTTTTTGTGTTGAACTGTGCACCCCTGCCCTGGCGATATTGCACACTTTCTTCCTGTTCGGCAGCTTTTACTTTGTGGTGGTCTTGTTGGAGGTTGTTCATTTTCGTTCTATTTTTCTTTTTATTACACTAATTAAAACACTAATTACACGAATTAAAGACAGCAATTACACGAATTAGGAATGTAATTGTTTATATATTTTATTAAATGGTTTGACTACATAATTAAATTAGCCGATCACATAAATAATTCTCCCTGTGTCGTATTTACAGGAAGGTTCTCGAATTGAAAACGTTGTACTACCTGGAATTTCATTTCCCCTACACGTCTTTTTATCAAGAGCATTGCATCAGCAATAAATCGCCCGGTAAATTGTTTGTGTCCATACTCAAGCCAGCCTTGTTCATACTGCCATGGCAATAATTTTCGGGCAATGGTTAAATATGAATTATCCATGAAATGCGGTTTGTTTTCCTTGTCGAACTTCATTAACCGTTGGGCGTCTTCCCGGATCTTTTTGACAAGGCTTTGTATGGGCATTTTCGAGGTAACATTTATGTATATAGTGTGGGAAGGAAAACTGCCATAGTCTTTCAATTCAATTTTCACAGGATGAAAACCCATGGCAATCGACTTTAAACGGTTCACTATACGATCTTCATATATTTCATATTGAACGAAACTCACCAATATCACCTGCGGCATGCTGTACAATGCAGTAGTTGCTTTAAATTTTTGATGGAAGTCCTGCTTGATATGCATGATCCTGTTTCGCAATTCTTCATGTGGATTCAGTACCAATAGATATTCATTGATCTTATAGCCCAGCATTCCTTTTATATTCTTTTCCATGTAATAATTTTAATATGCATTATATACCAATAATCTTAGTATAAATTTACTAATTTATTTAGTTTATACAAATAAATTGTTGCAAATATCAGTTGTGCCTGTTGTACATTTTTTATGAAACGGCGGGGTCGTTTTCAATTGATCCCCAGGTAAACCGTTAATTCTGACAGAGAAGCTTCCTCAAGCATAAAAAGAAAGTAGATGAGTGTTTTTTCCAGCCAGGGACGGACCTAAATGAAGTAATTTTGGCGCTATTTCATAAAAAGGTAACCGTTAATGAGTAATAAGGAATCTAAAAAAGCTATTATAATAGGCGCGGGAGTATCCGGAATTGCTGCGGCCATCCGTATGCGTAATAAAGGCTACCAGGTATCAGTTTATGAAGCCAATAGTTTTCCAGGCGGGAAATGCTCTACAGAAACCGACAAGGGCTATCGCTTTGATATGGGCCCTTCTGTTTTTACTATGCCCCAATATGTGGACGAATTGTTTGAGTTATGCGGAAAAGATCCAAGACAATATTTTAATTATATTCCTTTAGATCCGGTGTATAAATATTTTTTTGAAGATGGAAGTACCCTGGATGCATATCATGGTAAAGAAAAGTTTGCTGAACAATTATCAGCAAAAACAAAAGATAACAAAGCGGACATCATAAAATACCTTGATAAAACAGAAGTGATCTATTCTTTGACTGAGGAAGTTTTCCTTAAAAATTCATTACATAAGCTTAAGAATTTTTTTACCAGGTCAATGCTTCGTGGTATCCTGAACTTTGGAAAGATCGGTGCATTTGATACAATGAATGAAGCCAACCAAAATGCATTTAAAGATCCCAGGCTTGTGCAACTGTTCAACCGGTATTCAACCTATAATGGCTCGAGCCCCTATTTATGTCCTGCCACTTTAAATGTAATTGCCCATGTTGAAATTGTGAAAGGTGCCTTTTACCCGAACGGTGGAATGTTCAGCATCACTTCGTCATTAGTTAAACTGGCAAAAGAAATAGGCGTTCAATTTAATTTTTCAACAGCGGTACGGGAGATCATTATTGAAAACAAAAAAGCTGTTGCCATACGGACCGACAAAGAAACAATTATTGCAGATGTGGTCATCAGCAATATGGATGTATATAATAGTTATAAAAAATTAATGCCTCATGTAAAAAAACCAGGAAGAACATTGGGTCAGCCGAAATCAAGTTCGGGCATTATTTTTTATTGGGGGATAAGGCAGGAATTTAACCAGCTCGGACTTCATAATATTTTGTTCAGTGAAAATTATGAAGAAGAATTCAGCAGTATTTTCTCAAAAAAAACCGTCTATCACGATCCCACCATTTACCTAAATATAACAAGTAAGCATACACCTTCGGATGCGCCCGCCGGTTGTGAGAATTGGTTCTCGTTCATCAATGTGCCAAACAATTCCGGCCAGGATTGGGATAGGTTAATTGCGGAATCGAGGGAAAACATGATTAAAAAGATCAACAGGGTTTTAAAAACGGATATCAGGCCATTCATAGAAAGCGAAATGGTATTTGATCCAAGGGTTATTGAGAACAGGACATCCAGTGCATTTGGAGCCATTTATGGAAACAGTTCTAACAATAAATTCGCTGCATTTTTAAGGCATGCAAATTTTTCAAAAGACATACGGAACCTATACTTCTGTGGCGGAAGCGTTCATCCCGGTCCAAGTATCCCGCTTTGCCTGTTATCCGCAAAGATCACAACAGGACTAATAAAATAGAAACCATTGCTTTAATTGTTGATATTGATATTTTGTACAAGTGTGCGACGCAAATGAAGTTGATCAGCGCTGTGCCGCCAGTTCCATAAAAAAATTATCGCATGATTTACTTTAACGCTGTGGCAAAGGTTTGGGCTGCACGCATATTTATATTAATTTTGCCCAATTCTATTTACCTAACTTCATTACGCTGCTTTGATATCTTCATCTTTTTTAATACTACCGCATTTATAGAAGTTTTGTGCATATAATATATGAGTAATTCGGCGATCATAGAGATACATAACCTGTCAAAGACCTTTAAAAATACTTCCGAACCGGCGGTGAATGGAATTTCGTTATCTATAAACAGGAATGAGATATTCGGATTGCTCGGCCCTAACGGAGCCGGCAAAACGACAACAATTTCTATTCTTTGTGGATTGTTTCCACCGACAAGCGGGACGATTACCATTGATGGCAAAAGCCTTGTTCATGACATTGCTGCTATCAAACCGATCGTAGGCATCGTACCGCAGGACATTGCGCTTTACCCTACACTAACAGCAAGGGAGAACCTGAATTTTTACGGGCATATGTATGGTTTAAAATCAAAAGACCTTAAGAATAAGATCGAGATGTGGCTGCACAAATTAGGGCTCACAGAATCTGCAAACCGCCTTATCAATACTTATTCCGGCGGAATGAAACGCAGGGTGAACCTGATCGCCGGGGTAATTCACAATCCGAAGATCCTTTTCCTGGATGAACCAACTGTTGGAGTTGATGTACAATCCCGTAATGTGATCATTGAGCATTTGAAGGAGATCAATAAAGAAGGCACAACGATCATTTATACTTCTCATCACATGGAAGAAGCTGCAGATTTTTGTACGCAGGTATCCATCATCGATCACGGAAAGATCTTAACGCAGGGAACACCAGGCGAACTTATTGCCAACACTCCCGGAGCTGATAACCTTGAAAAGGTTTTTTTACATGTAACAAAAAGAAAACTGAGGGATTAATGATCAGGAAATTATTAGCAACTGTAAAAAAAGAAGCATTACTGCTGTTGAGAGACAAGGTAGGATTGTCTATACTTTTCCTGATGCCCATGATACTGATCTTTGTGATGACGCTGATACAGGACGCTGCATTTAAGACCATCAATGAAAAAGGGATCCCTATTGTTTTTGTAAATAATGATAACGATTCACTCGGTATATTAATTGAGCAAGGGCTGCGCCACAATGACCTTTGCACATTTTATGATTCTATCGATGGAAAGCCAGCCACCATGGAACTTGCCAAGCTGGCTGTTGCGGAAGGAAAATTTTTGGTAGGAATTGTTATACCAAAAGGAGCAACTGATGCCATCAGGAAAAATGTAACTGAGTTGGTCAATGAGACGATGAATACCGATTCCACCGGGGTTAAAAGCCAGTCGACGGATTCAGTTGAGGTAACAATTATGATAGATCCTGTTGCAAAGAAATCTTTTCTGATCTCAGTTACAAGTAACCTGCACGAGTTTATTTCGGAGGTAAAGACAAAGATCATGTTCCAGGCTTTTGCAGACCAGATCATAGAAGTGATCCCCGGCAAACCTGCTACGCCCAGCACTGCTTATAAAAGAACACAGATCATTAAATACAAAGAGATCTATGCATCCAAGTCCGAAGAAAAAATAGTGCCGAATGCTGTACAACATAACGTACCGGCGTGGACGATATTTGCAATGTTCTTTATTGCCATTCCGTTATCCGGAAGTATCATGAAGGAACGAAATGAAGGAAGTGTATTCAGGCTTCACACAATGCCGAGCCCATACCTGTTATTGGTGATCGGCAAGATCATTGTTTATGTGATCGTTTGTTTGATACAGTTCCTGCTAATGCTATCAGTTGGTTTAATATTTTTGCCAATGCTTGGGCTACCGGCTTTGGTCTTAGGCCATAGCTATATTGGCATTTTTGTGTTAACACTTGCAACTGCGTTTGCTGCTACGGGTTATGGAGTGATGGTAGGGACATTGGCGGCCACTGAGCACCAGGGCGCTATCATGGGAGCATTGTCAATACTTTTACTTTCTGCATTGGGTGGAATATGGGTTCCGAGTTATGTGATGCCGGAAGTGATGCGGAATATCAGTACATATTCACCTTTGAATTGGGCGTTGACCGGATTTTATAAATTATTTTTAAGAGGTGCTGGTGTGACTGATATATTGACGGATGCCATAAAACTGTTCGCCTTTTTTATTGCAACAATGGCCGTAGCCTCCATAACCAACCGTATAAATAGAACCACTTAACTGATGGATACAATTAACATTATAGAAGAGATAAAAAAATATATTGAGGATAATATCTTATCAAAAGATATTAAGCTGACTGCTCATACCAATTTGCAAAATGCAGGGATCGATTCGTTTTCTACAGTGGAAATAATATTATTCATTGAACGAAAATATGGTGTGGTAATACCGGATAATAAAATGAGCCCGGATAACTTTAGAACACTTGAGGCACTTTCCAAAACTGTTAGGGAGCTGATACCATAAAATTCATATAATTAATAACCATGACTGGTAAACGAGGCCTTCCATATAAAGTTCGTTTAAGCGGTGCCGATTGCTTTCACTTGGTGTTGGATAAGCATGCCAAAAAACACGGTGCCGGGGGCAATGTGATGAGAAAGGTCTTTTTTTTCAACAGCAGAATAGATCATAAAAAAATTGGGCAGGTATTAAAACGATCAGACGTTATTAATTGGCTTTGTAATATCCGGCTTAGAACTCCTTTGTTCAGGATCCCGTACTGGCAATATACTGCTGGTGGAAAGGAGATCGTTTTGACACAACATGATGAACCTGATGAGAAACAAATTCCGAGATCAATATTAGAGCGGGATATAACGATCAAGGCAAGCCGTTTTGTTGAAGCCGACATAATTTATTATCCTTCCGGAAATTCTGCATTTATCTTATCATGGAACCATATTTTACTGGACGCAAAAGGGACAGTGCTCTTATTTGATCATTTAAACCAGCTTACAGAAAATAT
>JBDSDG010000060.1:0-3060 GCA_039920685.1 Ferruginibacter sp. | reverse complement strand
GCACCTGCAATCCATGTCTGTATATACCCCTCCGAATTTGTACATGATCAGGTATCGCCACAGGTCAGCTTTCGAAGCACCGAATTTTATTTTGTTATACGCTTCAAGATAGCCCGGAAAATCTTTTTTAAGAAATTCAATGATATCGTCATTGTCGTGAAACCGGTATTCATACTCAGGATTTTTATTTATCCAGCTATCTGCAAAATCTTTCATGACCGATGGCACACAGTTGGTGTTCATCGTTTGCCAGATTATTTTTGGAATTTTTTGCGTATATGCTGTCTCTTCACGAGGGGCTAATTGTTTTGGTATTGTTTCAAATTCTGACATCAGCAAGGTATTCTTTGATAAATTTATTTCTTTCGTGATTTAAACATTGTTCTTAAACCGGGGCAGATAAAATTAAGTAAATATATTTAAGGTATTGTTATTCCCGCAACAATGCTGACTATAACGAATGAAGCTGTTTTGTATTGTAATAATTGTTTTAAGATTCAAAACGAAAAAAAAGAATATTTATGCGACGTTCTTTATACAAATAATTCCCGTGAATTTTTACTGGTTTCTTTTATTTGGGAAATCCTGAACCTCCTCTTTTAGCAATTAAATTACTTCCTCATCAAAATAACCAGCAATTTCCAATTGAAGTCTGAGCTAAAGAACATCTATGCGTGTTAGAAAAATCCATTTTTCAAATCTGCTTTTCCGGTGACCTCTATTTTTAACATGAATATTTATTTGGGGGAACCAGTGAACAGGGGCATGGTTTCATGGCCTTTTTGCGATATGCCTTCTGCCCTGAGGACTTTTTGAACCGTTTTTATTAAAATCCTTAAGTCAAAAAAGAAACTCACGTGTTCCAGGTAATATATATCATATTCAAACTTTTGTTCCCAGCTTAATGCATTGCGCCCGTTTACCTGCGCCCAACCTGTAATACCTGGCAGTATATTGTGCCGCCTGGATTGTGTTTCATTGTATAAAGGCAGGTATTCTACGAGTAAAGGGCGTGGGCCTACAAGGCTCATATCTCCTTTAATTACATTTAGTAACTGAGGTATTTCGTCCAATGAAATTTTTCTTACAAACCTACCGATACCTGTTAAACGCTTTGCATCAGGCAGCGGAATATTATTAGTGTCTTTTGCGTCATTCATAGTTCTAAACTTGATCACCTTAAATAATTGCCTGTTCTTCCCCGGCCTTTCCTGGAAAAAAAATGCTTTGCCTTTATTTGCAATTAAAAGAATAATGGTCACTAAAAGGAACACAGGGATCAATACAACAAAACCAACAAGGCTGATAACCAGATCGAAAATCCTTTTCCCAAATGCTTTATACATTTCCTAATGCTTCAAATATTATGAAATAGCCTGCAGGCAATGCAATAACATATGCTGCTGAATTTGTAGAAAATAAATAAGTAACGGGAGTCATGAAATACCTGGAAGTAGGCGATCCTCCATTGACAGATGGTTTAGAAAATAGGCGAGGCTTAAATATACGGGTAAGATATCCGGTCTTGATGTGATGGTCTTTTCATCAATAGGCAATTTATACTGATGAATTAATTTTACTGATTCACGGAATACAGGATACTTTTCAAGGTACTGGAGAAAATCACTGTTACCAGCCACGCCAAACTTCTTATTAAGCTTTTTCTGGTAAATATTTGCCGGGGTGAATTCTTTTAATAGGTATTTGAGTTTTTTTTTTAACGGCTCCCCTTCCGTAAAACTATACCCATACCCACTTTGAACGGATGCCAGGTCCCGATCCATTTTTTTTAACATGGCCTGCTGAAACGCAAATGAAATACCATGGTGTGGCAATGACCTGTACGCGTTCCTAGTTAGTTGCCTGTCAATAAATGGTGTGATGAAGTGTCCCAACACATTTTCTGCATTGGTTCGCACACCCATCAGGCTGGCAACATAAACTTCGTTGTAATATTTTTGAATGTATTTCCTGGAGATCTTTTTTGTGGAGGCAGGCAAACCCAGTTTTTTTAAGAGCTTGCGGGTTAAGTATTTAAAATATTGATTTTCATAATCACGATCAGTAAAAGATTCACCCGATATGTGATAGGTCATTGCATATCTTGTAAAATACGCAACTGGCCACCGGGATGTTTCCATATGCCATTCATTCCTATACTGCTCGCCCCCAATGCCATTGATCCCTAATTTTTTATTGCCAAGTATTTTAATTCTATGTTCAATCGTATGATAATCTTCCATCAGGAAGCAATGCATCCGGATATGACCATCATAAAAAAATAAGGATTTTTTCAGCGTGTTCTCCAGCTGTTCATTGCTTTTATCAAAATGATATTTCCCTTCCACCACCCTTAAAGGCACACCGGCTCTTTCAGCAATTTTTTCGGCTATTGTCAATTCAAGGTCTTTTGATTTTCGCCAGAAAGAGTGTATCTGAAAATTCTTAAAATATTTACGCACCTGGATAAGCATCATCCTGCTATCATGTCCTGCTGTTAGTCCTGAATCGACACCATAAGTGTTTCCAAAATTCCGGATATCGCTGAAATAATTATCTAATGATTCAATTTGTTCATCCACACTTTCGCTGAACGTATTGAATTTTGTAATTGGAAAATTCAATAGATCTTCATCTTTAATAACTTCTATTTCACCTATTTTATTTACCAAACTGATCTCAAGCCGGGAGATCTCCTTAAAAAGTGTATCCGGGCCAATAAGCCTGCCGCTGGTAATAACCTCCGTGGCAGCAAATTTATTTAAGGTGACCTTATTTTTTAATCCAAAAATTATTGCCAGGAATGAAGTTGAGATTATCTCCTGTTCACTATCGAAATAAATATTCCATATACCTGCCTGGTCGGTGAGTAGTTTAATCTCCTTTCTATCGGGCGAATATACGAGGGCATAACTTCCCCTGATCTTATTATAATCAAGCTCGCCTTGTTCGAGGTCCTGCAAGATCCTTGAAAGGCTTTCCCGGAGATGATGAGAATCTTTATAAATAGGAGTGCCTGCACAAACAAGGATGGCATTACCATGAGTAATAAAATGATCT
>JBDSDG010000059.1:0-11232 GCA_039920685.1 Ferruginibacter sp. | reverse complement strand
AATTCGTGTAATTCGTGATTTAAATTCGTGTTATAATACCCGCAAGTTAGCGGGTTTTTTAATTCGTGTAATTCGTGCTTTAATTCGTGTTATAATACCGGAGGTTTTGTAATTCGTGCCTTCAATTCGTGTTATAAACCTTTCAAAACTGCCCCTTCACCTGCACAAAACTCCACGCACAAAACGGAAGCAACAATATCAAGATCCACCACATCCCACCGAAAATAAAATTTATTATTCCTCCTATCAGTAATAAATAAGGTAAGTAGAGAAAAAACAGTAGCCCGATCATTACAGAATCATAATGATCTATATGCTTCGCAGTTTTCCATGCATATTTTTGCAAAGGAATATAAACAGGTGCGTGAATAATGTAGCCAATAAATGCAGGAATAGCGAGCACTATTTTCTTCAGAAAGGGTTGTGGGACTAAAAATATTTCTGCTAGTTTTTCCTTTTCTGCCGGTTTAACTTCAACAACCAGTTTTTTTAATTCATGGTTTAGCTTATCATTAAATTCTATTATCATCCTGCCATAACCTTCATCTTTTTTAAGATCTGATTCAAGGATCATGTTTCCAAAATTCAATTGTATATTTTTTCCGAACCTTGTGAATGAACTGTAGTTAATACCTGTTGGTAATATCTTTAACGGGATCCCTTCTTCCCAACTGCTTTGAGCAAGCCTGGCAGTTCCTTTTTTTAATGGCCGCAGGGCCCACTCATTCACACAACGGCCTTCACTGAATATCAGAACGATCCCGTTCTTATTGAAAATGTCCTTGCAATTTTCAAAAGTTTCGTAATTACTTTCGAGGTTGTGTGCACCCTCACTCATTCGATATACCGGGAACATATTGAGAGAATACAATAATTTTTTATAAAGTGGTTTGGTGAATGCATCGCCCCTGGCCAGCGAATAAACAGGCCGTTTAAAAAGAGTTGAGATTATGATGGCATCCAAAAATGAATTTGGATGATTGGCAGCGATCAACAGCGGGCCTTCAAGGTTAAGCGCACTAATATTATTGATCGAAATATGCCTGCAAAAGATCCATATAGCAAGCTTTGCCGGTAAGTAAAGCAGTCTGTAAAGCAAACGAAAATTTTAGGAAAGGTATTTTATTTAGTTCAATTGAGGATCTATCGGATAATTGATCATCATTTCATATTTGCCGCCCAGGTGGCGAAGGCTTTCTTTCCAAACGTCATCGGGATCAGTGTCAAAGATAAGTTTTCGTGTAGCGGTTGATGTTACCCAGCTTTTTTCTGCAAGCTCAAGTTGTAACTGCTCCTTTTCCCATCCACTGTAGCCAATAAAGAATTTTATTTTTTGATGATCAAGCTCTTCTTTCCTTAATAGTTCTTTAACCGTTTCAAAATCACCGCCCCAATATACCTCCTCTGAAATTTTGTAGCTTTCAGGTATAAGGTCAGGATATTGATGAATATAATGAACAGTGTCAGTTTGAACAGGCCCGCCATAATAAACAGGAAGTTCTATGCCATCCAGGCCGCTGATGAGTTCATCGAGCGTTTGCTCGAATAATTTATTCAGCACAAAACCAAAGCTGCCCTCCTCAGAATGCCTGCACATGTACACAACAGTGCGCATAAAATTAGGATCTTTTAAAAATGGATCAGCGATCAACAATGTATTTTGCGCAGGCTCTACCATATTTCTAAAGTAGCATTTTATTGTAGAACAGCATTAAAAAAAACAATTCTTTTTTGTTGTAAACCTTAGTTAAATTTAACGCTTCAGCGGGTTATAGTTTTAGTATCCGTATTTGTAGTATACTTTTGCAAAAACAGGTGCCCGGTTTCTTGTAAGTTGTAATTATGAAAAGAGTATTTCCCATTATTACTGTATTGATTTTTCTTTCATTATTGGGATTAATTTTCTTCCAGTTCCTCTGGCTCAAAAGTGCAAAAGAAGTAAAGGAACAACAGCTTATCGATAATATAAACAGGGCTACAAACGATGCTGCTGAGCGGTTAATGCAAGATAAGAGGCTACCTGGCCTGGATAAGAATCAAACAATATTATTTCCTCGGGACAGGATGCAAAGGGAATTCTATAAACCTTCCGTGATACAAAGATTTTCCAAAGATGAGATCGCAGACATTATCCGGCAATCACTCGATAGAAATAACCTGAAAGACATACCTTTTGAATTTGCCGTCACCCAAAATTCATTAACAGGCGATGAGATACAAACTGATAATTTTTATAAATATTATATTGATACCAATAACAATACGCACCATATCATTCCCCTGGTTGCACCAAGTGGCAGCAACCTTGAAAATCTTGCACGCGAAGAATTCCTTATAGTTATTGTACCACATCGCGGAAACATTATCATCAAAGAGATAACATGGTTTATTCTGGGGGCAATTCTATTTACACTTATTATTACTACTGCCTTCTTCCTTACCATCAGGACACTTATAAGGCAGAAAAAGTTAAGTGAGATAAAATCCGATTTTATAAATAACATGACGCATGAATTCAAGACTCCGCTGGCAACTATATCACTTGCTGTAGATGCGCTTAAAAATGAAAAGGTAAGTTCCGACAAAGAGAAGACGAATTATTTCACAGCAGTGATCAAAGAAGAGAATAAAAGAATGAACAAACAGGTAGAGACAATTCTTCAGGCCGCTCTGCTGGATAAGCAGGAGGTACAGCTGAACCTGAAAAAATTATCTGCTCATTCCATGATCAGAAGTGCATTAAATAATATTGAATTGCCCGTAAATGAAAAGCACGGAAAACTGGAGATTGTACTGGAAGCACAAAAGGATATAATTATGGCCGATGAGGTGCATTTTACCAATCTTGTAAATAACTTACTCGATAATGCGGTGAAATATTCAAAGGAAGACATGGTTATTAAGTTGCATACAAGTAACACAGGAAATAATCTGAGAGTAAAAATTGAGGATAATGGGATCGGGATGAATAAAGAAACACTTAGCCGGATCTTCGAAAAATTCTACCGTGCCCATACAGGCAATATTCATAATGTAAAAGGTTTCGGGCTCGGACTGAGCTACGTTAAAACCATGGTTGAGGCTCATAAAGGAACCATTAAAGCCGAAAGTGTTTTAGGAAAAGGCACTTGCTTTACTGTCATCGTTCCCCTCATTAAATAACATTTATCGTTTTCCACAGGTAATCCACATCAATCCACATTTAAGTCACACCCCTTTTTGCTTAAATCGCCTAAAAGCCACTCGTGCTATAAGTCAGCTCGTTGTGGATAAAAAATTTTTTTAATTTTTTGGATTATATTGTTAAAAAGTGTGAAAAAGTGTTATTTTGTGGGAATTAGTGTAAAATTATTTTCTAAAACCTCATAATGAGTGGATTTGTAGGCGAATATGAATCAACAATTGATGCAAAAGGTCGTTTTCTTTTGCCTGCCGGATTGAAAAAGCAATTGCCGGAGAAGGATAATCATGTTTTTGTGATAAGCCGTGGCTTTGAAAAATGCCTGGCATTATACACACAGAAAAGCTGGGAAACGCTATATAAGGAAATGAGCCAGGTGAGTGATTTTAATCCCCGGGTCAGGAAATTTCAACGTTATTTTTTGAATGGAGCTATTCAGGTAGAGATGGATTCTGCCGGCCGTTTGCTTCTTCCAAAAAATCTACTGGACTACGCATCACTTGGAAAGGACATCGTGCTGGCATCTGCTGTTAATAAAATTGAGATCTGGGATAAAAATAAGCATACAGAGTTCTTTGAATCCTTTTCACCTGAGGAATTTAGTGACCTGGCCGATGAGGTTATGAATAAGCGAAACGATAATCCTCCTGCCAGGGGCCTGAATGGTTGATGTTATGGATGAGCCTAATAAAATAAAGCCTGTTACAAACTCTACCGGGCAGGATGGCTACCATACGCCGGTTTTATTGGCGGAGGTCATTGCCGGGCTAAATATTGATCCTTCGGGAATTTATGTGGATTGCACGTTTGGCGGCGGCGGCCATAGTAAAGAGATATTAAGAAAACTGGATGGAAATGGAAAATTAATTGTGTTTGACCAGGATGAAGCGGCAAGACAAAACGTGCCTGATGACGAACGAATAATTTTTGTTCCGCAAAATTTTCGTCACCTGCAACGTTTTTTGAGAGTGAATAAGGCAACACCCGTAAATGGGATATTGGCCGACCTGGGAGTTTCAAGCCACCAGTTTAATGAGCCGGCAAGGGGATTCTCAACAAGGTTCGATGCAAACCTTGATATGAGAATGGACAACCGGCTGGGAATAACGGCCGCGGATATCCTCACAAAATATTCTGAAACACAATTACATAAGTTATTTGAAAAATACGGGGAAGTAACGAATGCAAAAACACTTGCTCGAACTATTACAGAACAAAGAGTTATTGCACCCATTATTACAATAAATCAATTTAAACATGCAGTTCAACAGATCGTCAAGGGAAATCCAAATAAATATTTTGCCCAGGTTTTCCAGGCGTTAAGGATAGAGGTTAATGACGAGATGGGGGCATTAAAAGAAATGCTTCAGCAATCAATGGAGGTTTTACAAACAGGTGGAAGGATCGCAGTGATCAGCTTCCATTCACTTGAAGACAGGCTGGTTAAAAATTTTTTCAAGAACGGAACATTTGAAGAAGAAGAGGAAACAGACGTGTATGGAACCAAACAACAGAAGCCTTTCCTGGTGATTACAAAGAAACCAGTCATACCCACTGAAAATGAAATGAAAATAAATCCCAGATCCAGAAGTGCAAAACTGAGGGTTGCATCTAAAAAATAAATTTAATGAGCGAAGAAACAATACAACCTAACCCGGTAACGCCTCCAAAGGCTGACTGGAAAAGGTTTTTCAATGTTCGCTTCATTGTCAAAAATATTCCCTTCTTTTTATTCTTATCAGTTCTGGCAGTTCTATATATATATAATGGCCATTACGCTGATAAACTTGTAAGAAAGATAGCCACAAGTGAAAAAAATATCAAAGAACTGGAGTATGAATACAAATCAATAAAAAGTGAAGTGATATTCAGAAGCAAAGCAAGTGAACTGATAAGAGCGGTGGAGCCATTGGGATTAAAAGAATTAAAGAAGCCGCCGGTGCAGCTATCCGATAGCTTAAAGTGATAAACAAGAAACAAATTAAAAAATTTAGAAGTTGTCGCTGGAGATCAAAAAAGATATACTGTGGAGAGTTTATTTATGCTTCCTGGGAATAATTCTGCTGGGGGTAATGGTATTGGGACGGGTAATTTATATCCAGCAGGTCCAGGGAAATTATTGGGTAGGCATGGGCGATAGTCTGCATTTAAAATATATGCCAATAGGTGCAGAGCGTGGAACGATCTATAGTGAAGATGGAAATATGCTGAGTACATCAGTTCCCATCTTCGACATCTATGTAGATTTTGAAGCAGATGGCCTCAGAGAAAAAGGAGGAAAGCGTTTTAAAGAAAATGTTGATTCATTAAGTTTTAGCCTGGCCAATTTATTTAAAGACAAAACAGCCAACCAATATAAAAAGCAATTGCAGTTAGCATATAAAAATAGAGAAAGATATTACCTGTTGAAAAGAAAGATCTCTTTTACAGAGTTCAGGCAATTGCGTGAGTTCCCGCTAGTCAGGTTAGGAAGAAATAAAAGCGGATTTATCGTTGATCCACGGGATAAAAGGATAAATCCTTATGTTTTACTGGCCAATAGAACGATCGGTTTGTCACGCGAGGATTCATCAAAGAATGTAGGCCTTGAGAGAACCTATGATAGCTTGTTGAAAGGTACGACCGGTCAGCGTTTGATGCGATATGCAGCTGGTGCTTACATGCCAGTTGAAGGTGCCGAAGTTGATCCTGTAAATGGAAAGAATATCATCTCAACATTAGATACATATATGCAGGATGTTTCCGAATCTGCATTGATGAGAATGCTTGTTGAGAATAACTCAACACATGGTACAGCCATTGTCATGGAAACCAGAACCGGCAAAATAAAAGCAATTGCAAACCTTGGCAAACAGCCGGACGGAAGTTATAACGAAGACCTGAACTATGGAGTAGGAAAACGAACTGAACCAGGTTCAATATTCAAGCTTGCAACGCTGATAAGCCTGATCGATGACAAGCACGTTGATGTAAATTCTATTGTCGATTGTGAAGGTGGCGCCAAATATTTTTATGGCTTAAGGATCAAGGATTCTCACCTTGGCGCACATGAGATGACCGTTAAGGAAGCATTTGTGAGAAGCAGTAATGTGGCGTTCGCAAAATTGGCGGATCAGTATTACCACAGCCAGCCTTCAAAATTCACTGACAACCTTCATAAGTACAGGCTTGATATGTACAGCGGAGTTGATATAACTGCGTCTTCGGGTAAGCCTATCATATACAAGCCCGGGAGTAAATACTGGCATGCAACTTCAATTCCGTATATGGCTCACGGTTACGGTGAACTTGTCACTCCAATGAATATGCTGATGCTTTACAATGCAGTGGCTAACGATGGCAAAATGATGAGACCTTACCTGGTATCAGCTATTGAGGATTACGGCGTGGTTGTTAAAAATATAGAGCCCGAGGTTTTGGTTGAAAAAATATGCAGTGATGAAACACTTGCGCAGGTAAGGGAATGCCTGAAAGCAGTTGTGGACAGTGCTCACGGGACAGCACACCGGGTTGTATTTGATAGTACATATTCGATTTCCGGTAAGACGGGCACAGCGGTAACCGCTCTCGATAATAAAGGGTATAACAAAGGCAATAAAATATACCAGGCTTCCTTCATCGGTTATTTTCCTTCAGAAGCACCGAAGTATACAATTGCAGTGGTTATTCAGAACAGCAATGAATCAAAATTGATCTATGGTGCAGATGTTTCGGGTAAAGTATTTAAAGAGATCAGTGACAGGATATACAATCATTACCTGAGCACTGCTTCATTGAATGCTTCTTTAAAGTCTGACACTTCACTATATAAATACAGCGGAGGCAAGAATGATTTTAGTTCAATCTTCAGTTATTTAAATATGACGTCAATTGATTCAGCGTCATCAGGATATTGGAGAACGATCAGGTTGCAAAACGATACAGCCTCTTTATTTGCCCCTATGTACACTTCTGATGGAAGTGTAACACCGGATGTAACTGGTATGGGGCTAAAGGATGCAGTTTACCTGTTGGAAAACAAAGGTTTCATTACGATAGTGTCAGGAAGAGGAAGGGTAATAAACCAAAGCATAACTGCCGGAACAGGTTTTAAAAAAGGTCAAAAAATTTCATTGGTGCTCAATTGAGCAAAAGCATGTTAAAGGATATTCTATATAAAGTAAGTATCAGGTCTGTTATTGGGAACACTGGTATTGAAGTAGATCAGCTCTTCGTGGATTCCCGGAAAGTTTGTGCTGGCGGATGTTTCATTGCTATATCGGGAACTGCATCGAATGGACACGATTATATTGATATTGCTATCGAGAACGGCGCATCAGCTATCGTTTGTGAAAAACTACCGCAATTAATTAGGACAGGTATCACTTATGTAGAAGTTGAGAATAGTGCGATCGCTTGCGGCTATATCAGCCATAATTTTTACGGTGAACCTTCTTCACACTTAAAGATCATCGGTGTTACCGGCACCAATGGTAAAACAACCATTGCCACATTACTATTTAACCTCTTTACTGAGTTAGGATATAAATGTGGCTTGATCAGTACGGTTCAAAACCAGGTGGGCAATAAGATCATTGAATCAACACATACCACACCGGATGCCATCGACCTGAATATGTTGCTGAAACAAATGGTAGACCATCAATGTGAATATGCTTTTATGGAGGTTAGCAGTCATGCCATACAACAGCAACGTATAGCCGGACTTTCATTTACCGGGGCAATTTTTACAAATATCACACACGATCATCTTGACTATCATAAAACATTCGATGAATATATTCGGGTAAAAAAATACTGGTTCGATAATCTGGCAAGATCGGCCTTTGCATTAAGCAATGCTGATGATAAGCGCGGAGCTGTAATGTTACAAAACACAACAGCTAAAAAAACTTTTTATAGTCTGAAGACACTTGCAGATTTTAAAGGTAAGATCCTCGATAATAGCCTCACAGGTTTACACATGCTTGTCAACGATGCAGAAGTTCATTTTAAAATGATCGGTGAATTCAATGCGTATAATTTACTGGCAGTTTATGGGGCCGCGATCAGTTTAAGGCAGGATAAAATAAAAGTACTCCAGATACTTAGCGGGCTGGTTGGCGCTGAAGGCAGGTTTGATCATATTATAAGTTCGGGAAAACATGTTATCGGAATTGTAGACTATGCCCATACTCCGGATGCACTTTTAAATGTACTTGCTACTATAAAGAATTTAAGAAGCGGTAATGAGCAGGTGATCACGGTTGTTGGTTGCGGCGGCAATCGTGATAAAACCAAACGCCCGGTTATGGCAGAGGTCGCCTGTGAATACAGCGATAGAGTAATATTTACTTCCGATAATCCCAGGAATGAAGACCCGCTTGAAATATTAAAGGAAATGGAAGCAGGTGTGAATGTGGCGGCAAGAAAAAAATATATAACTATTGCAGACAGGAAGGAGGCTATCAAGACAGCCGTGAGCCTAAGCAACGAAGAAGATATAGTGTTGGTGGCAGGAAAAGGGCATGAAAAATACCAGGAAATCAAAGGAGTTAAATATGAATTTGATGACAAAAAAGTATTAAGAGAAATGTTTGAGCTGTTGGAAAAATAAGGCCGTTTGGTTTTTTTTTAAAATGTAACAAGTGAAGAAACTATGAATGTTATGTTTTAAATCTCCAAATTTCCCAATTGAATAATTTCCAAATTAATAATAATGCTGTATCACCTGTTTGACTGGCTTTCAAAAGAAAACTTCGGGTTTCCCGGCAGTGGACTTTTCCAGTTCATCACGTTCCGGGTGTTGATGGCGCTGATATTATCCCTGGTTGTTACAACAGTGTATGGTAAAAAACTGATAAGGTACCTGCAAAAAAAGCAGTTAGGCGAAACAGTGAGAGACCTTGGCCTGGCAGGAGAGCAACAGAAAAGAGGAACGCCGACAATGGGTGGCTTGATCATTATTCTTGCCATCGTGGTGCCTACAATGTTACTGGCAAATCTGGATAAGGTGTATGTGAGGTTGATGCTCCTTTGTACAATTTGGCTGGCCGCGATTGGATTCATAGATGATTATTTAAAGATCCGTGCTAAAAAGATCGCCAAGGAAAAGGGAGTAGATTATAAAAAGTCAGACGCAGATGGGCTTGCAGGTCGGTTTAAAATTTTCGGACAGGTAATGCTTGGGATCATTGTAGGCGCTACACTTTATTTTACCAATAGTGTAGTAGTGGAGAGAGAGGTCTACAATACAGATAAACAAGATGTAAAAGCGCATTTGAACAGGGGTGAAAAATTAATGAGTGATTCTTTCCACAGGGTTTTTCTGGATGGTAAAGAACACATTTTTGCAAAAGTTAAAACACCGATCACAACCATACCTTTTGTAAAAAATCACGAATTTAATTATGCACGGCTATTGCCAAAAAGTTGGGAAGGGTTTACATACATTCTGTACACGGTGATTGTAATATTGATAGTAACGGCAGTGAGTAATGGCGCAAATATTACAGATGGACTTGACGGGTTGGCTACAGGTGTTAGTGCGATCATTGGAATTTGCCTGGGAGTATTTGCATATGTAAGCGGTAATATAAAGCTGGCAGAATACCTGAATATTATGTACATACCAAACATTGGAGAGCTGTCCATTTTCATTGCAGCCTTTGTTGGTGCATGCATCGGGTTCCTCTGGTACAACTCATACCCGGCTCAGGTTTTTATGGGTGATACAGGAAGCCTTGCATTGGGAGGCATCATCGCGGCACTGGCAATTATTATCAGGAAGGAATTATTGATACCGATATTCTGTTTCATATTCCTGGTGGAGAATTTAAGCGTGATGGTGCAGGTTGGATATTTTAAGTATACCAGGAGAAAATATGGTGAAGGGAGAAGAGTATTTTTAATGAGCCCACTTCACCATCATTACCAGAAGCTCGGATACCATGAAAGTAAAATAGCAGTTCGATTTTGGATCATAACAATATTGTGTGTCGCGATGGCGATCGTGACACTCAAACTGAGGTAAACTTGTTATTGGAAAACCCGGCCTTGAATTACACCGGAAGGTTTGAAGTTTTTCAATCAGAACAAACGCTTTGCCTGTGAAATTGCCCTGACCTGTTAAATTCTATGCTGTTGAAAAACCATTTTTATCCTGGATACTAATGTATTCATTATAGGGAACGCTGTCCTGTAAATGTCAATACTATTGAAGAACCAATTTTTTCTGAGCAGAAAAAAACTTAATAAACGCGCCTGTTAAGTTCATGCTTTTGAAGAACCAATTATTATTCTAAACTCAAAGTATTTCTTTCGGGAAAATTTGTCCTGTAAAAGCCAATACTATTGAAGAGCCAATTTTTTGAACAGGAAGACACACCTTATTACCTGTTAAATTCTATGCTGTTGAAGAACCAATTTTTTTATTAAAAGAGTGAGCTTATTCATGAAGAAACGCATTGTCATACTTGGGGCAGGAGAAAGCGGCGTGGGTGCAGCATGGCTTGCAGCACAACATGGGTATGATGTGTTTGTAAGTGATAGCGGTGTTATCACTGACAAGTACCAGGCAGAATTGAATGAGCAAAATATTCAATTCGAACAAAGCAAGCACACCGAAGCGGATATTTTGAATGCCACGGAAGTGATCAAAAGTCCCGGCATTCCGGAAAAGGCCGAAATCATGAAAAAGATCAGGGCAAAGGAAATTCCTGTGATCAGCGAAATAGAATTCGCCTATCGTTTTATCGGGAACAGTAAAGTCATAGCCGTAACTGGTAGTAACGGGAAAACAACGACAACAGCATTAACGTACCATATTTGCAAGCATGCGCATTTGGATTGTGCAATGGTTGGCAACATCGGATATTCATTTGCAAAACAGGTAGCAAAGGATCCAAAGGAATTGTACGTGGTTGAGATCAGTTCCTTTCAACTGGATGATATAAAAGCATTTCGGCCAGATGTGGCAGTGCTCACCAATATCACCGAGGACCACCTGGATCGCTATAATTATAGCATCCAAAATTATGTGGATAGCAAATTCAGAATAACAGAGAACCAGC
>JBDSDG010000058.1:0-28321 GCA_039920685.1 Ferruginibacter sp. | reverse complement strand
AGATAGGGTAGCCGTATACGTAAGTCCGCTTGTACTCGTTGTGCCTGCATATACACCGTTGTTCGGGGTTCCCCTATAAAAAAACAAGGCCGTTACGGTGGATCCGGCGGTAAGAGCAGGGGACAACGGAATAAAAACATGATCCGATGCCTGCTGGAAAACCTTTTTAACTCCATTTATAAAAACAGAATCCACGATCATATTGCTTCTCAGTTCGATATTGAATGAATCCAATGCTTGCAACACAATTGCCCGCGTTAGTGCGGTACCTGATACAAACAGGTCCCCTGCTTCAACTGCTAAGTTTAGTTTAAGATACTTTACGTCATACTTATCCATTGAAGAATATTGATAATAATCGACCTGGTCTGGTCTTGAAGCAAGGTGAGCATGACTGCATTTTCCACGGCACTCATCTTCCTGCAGATCCGGTTGTGCAAAACCTATAGTAAAAACAAAAGAACAGAGAAATAGTAAAATATATGACTTCATCTTTAAAATTTATAGCTTTCAAAGATATGGATTGCACAGCTTTAATTTGTAGTAATTCATAAACGATCACCAATTCCTATATTTACTAAAAAAACAGATGTCCCAGATTAACGAAAGCCGTCTTCAGCAGCACTTTGAGGCAATGAGCCTAATTGGTAAAATAGGAGAAACAGGAACTTGCCGGCCAACCTTAACGCCTCTCGAAAAGCAAGGATTTGATCTTGCTGCATCCTGGATGAAAGAAGCAGGCATGACGACGAGAATTGACAATTTTGGAAATCTCATCGGGCATCTGCAGGGCACTGATCCATCGTTGCCGGTTTTAATGATGGGGTCCCACCTTGATTCACAACCATATGGCGGGAGGTTTGATGGTGTTGCAGGGGTATTGTGTGCAATTGAAGTTGTGAAAACGTTATCGGAACTCGCAATTCCGGAAAGAAGCATCGAGGTTGTGTCATTTGCTGATGAGGAAGGCTGGCGATTCAATAAAGGTTTGTTTGGGTCGCGTGGTATTCTTGGCAAACTTGAACCATCTGAATTACAGCGAACAGATAAAGACGGAATAACAAGGGAACAGGCATTGGTTGATTTTGGATGTGACCCAACAAAATTTAAAGATTCGGAATACCCTGCCGGAAGTATCTATTGCTTTTTAGAATTGCATATTGAGCAAGGACCTGTACTTGATATTGCCAACAAACCAATTGGTGTAGTGTCGGGAATATCTGGACCTTTATGGCTTACAGTAAAATTAAAAGGAATGGCCGGGCATACAGGTTCTGTACCTATGCCACTTCGTAAAGATGCATTATTGGCGGCCGCGGAAATTATTGTGGCAGTAAATGAGATCGCAACCCAGGTTCCCGGTGATCCCACTGTTGGAACAGTTGCAACTATAAACGTATTTCCTGCCAGCAGGAACATCATTGCAGAAGAGGCAATTTTTACAGTTGACCTTCGGGATATTGAATTGGATAGGCGTAACCGTTATGAGAAGCAGCTAAGAGAAAGAATAGAAGCGATCACACAAAAACATGAGCTTACTTACACTATTTCTGAAGATACCAACAGTGAGCCACGCTATTGCGCAACCTGGATAAAAGAAATTATTCATGGGGAATGCAAAGCGCTTTCACTGGATGCGCCAGAATTGATGAGTGGGCCTTTTCATGATTCGCTTGCATTGTCATATGCCTGCGACTATGGAATGATCTTCATAAGGTGTAAAGATGGGATCAGCCACAATCCAATGGAATATGCCTCGTATGAAGACCTGGCTTTGGGTGCGGAAGTAATGTATCGCACGGTGCTTAAAATTTTAAACACTAAATAATTTAGGGAACCTGAAAAAAACGAGCGTTATTTCATGCTCTCCAACAAAGCAGTAGCATTTCTTAATTCTATCCTTTCCCAAAGGCTGAGATAAGAATCGCGTTTCATGCTTTTGACCTTGTTTTCAAGAATCAGTATCTCCATTTTCTTTGTAAACATTGACATCGTAGCTTTGATAGCTTTGTACATATAATAGGATATTGGTTGCATTAGGATTGGGAATCTGCTGGTTATCATGGCCTTATGTAAATATAATAAATATATGGCCAGTTACACTTATAAATAAACGCTCAGGCGCCTGGAATATTGCAGAGAACTGATTGGATTGTACCGATCAATAACCAGTATTCTGAGAGTATTGCTTTAAACTTAAGATGTATTTTGAATATTAAGTTTTTCGAAAAACAGCTCTTCATTTAATTCACACACCTCACCTGGTTGAAGATCTCCTAATTGGATATTTTCGATAGAGATCCTGATCAGCCTTTTGCAACGGTGCCGGATAGCTGCTACCATTTTACGCACTTGCCTGTGCTTCCCTTCAGTTATGCTGATCTGAAGCCAGGTGTGAACTCCAAATTGTGTTGTACCTTTTGAAATTTTATAGAGTTTTTCCGGAACATCTATAATTTCCGCATTGCATGCTGCCTCATAATAGCCGCCTCCTTTAACCCTTATTTTTACACCACTTCTTAATAGCGCCAGTTTTTCAGTAGTTACTAAATTGTTTACTTGCACAAGGTAAACCCGTGGGTGACTTTTTCCCGGTGAGAACAACAGCCTTGTTACTTTTTTATTCGTTGTTAGAAGCAGGAGGCCTTCTGAGTTATTATCAAGCCTGCCGATCGCATGTGTACCTGCGGGAAAATTAAAATTAATATCGCCGAGAAGCCCAACATTATGGCTGCTTATAAATTGTGACACCATATGAGGAGGTTTGTTCACAATAAAATAGCGATGTTTCACTTTAATCATTGATCCCGGCAATTCGAATGGTTAATACTACCGCAATTTCGTTCATTTGCCTTCACTTTATCAATTGTTATCGTAGCTTTACAAACTTCTGAAATAGAGGGGTCACGCATGCTTTTGAAAAAATATTTATTTCTTTTATTCATTTTAACGCTAAGCTGTTTTTACCAAACTGCTCTATCGCAATGTACAACCCCTATCAGCACGTTTCCTTATAATGAAGGGTTTGAATCCACCGATGGAAACTGGGTTCCAAGTTCCAATATTCATTGGGAATGGGGGCAGATTAATTCCAAACCTGTAATTACGGCTGCAGGTGCCGGTTCAAAATGCTGGATAGCAGGCGGGTTGACCGGCAGTTCATATAATAGCGGTAGCTCATACCTGCAAAGCCCTTGTTTCGATCTTTCTTCTTTATCCATCCCACAAATTTCTTTCAAGGTCTTTTGGGAAACTGAAAGAAAATACGATGGAGCCTCTATTGAATATTCTACGAATGGAGGTAGTTCGTGGTCTGTGCTTGGATCTATTAATTCAAATTCGAACTGCAGTGGGCAAAATTGGTTCAATTATGCTCCCGTAAACTTTTTGGGAGGCCCTGGATGGTCAGGTAACATTCAGCCAACATCGGGTTCATGCCAGGGAACCGGCGGAAGTGCGGGCTGGCTAACTGCAAAGCATACACTCAGTTCAATAGCAGGAAGTAATGCTGTAATTTTCCGGTTTGTTTTTGCCGCTGGAACCACTTGCAACAATTTTGATGGTTTTGCAATTGATGATGTTAACATTGGGGAAACTCCGGCTTCCGGTGCAGATTTCACCTACAGCTGTAGCGGTAACAATGCAGTAACGTTTATGAGCACTTCGGCTCCTTGCAAGACAAGTGTTTCATGGGATTTTGATGATACAGGATCCGGTGCAAACAATATATCTGCTTTAGATGATCCATCACATATATTTTCTGCCGCCGGAACTTATACAGTCACTCTAACCACAAATTTTACATCCGGACCATCAATAGTGGTTGCAAAAGATATTACGGTTGTTTCAGTTAGTGCTCTAATTGATTCTATTGATTGTAATGGCTCGAATGCCGGATCTGTTACTGTTAGTGTAAATCCAGCCGGATCTTATAGTTATACCTGGAATACAAATCCTGTTGCAGTTACACCAGTTATTAGCAACCTTTCTGCAGGTACATATACTGTGATAATTTCGGGAACCAATACTTGCAATACTTCGCTGCCAGTGGTGGTAACTGAGCCTGCGGTTTTAGATATTCGCCCTACAGTAACAGATGCAAGATGTGGGTTTAATAATGGCTCGATCACAACAATTATTTCCGGGGGAACTCCACCTTACGATTATGCATGGTCGAATATGGCAGTAACTCCTTCAATTACTTCACTTGCTCCCGGCAACTACTCTTTATTGCTAACAGATAATAAAGGTTGTACGGCCGCGGCAAATAACCTGCAGGTTAATAATGTTGTGAATAACGTAAGCGTAATTTTGGGTGCAGATAAATTTATTTGCCCGGGTCAGGTGGTTGTACTTGATCCTGGGATCTTCAGCAGTTACAAATGGCAGGACAACAGTATCAATCGAACATTTTCTGTAACTCAAACCGGTATTTATTCCGTTACTGTTACCGATGCAGGCGGTTGCACAGGTTATGGCAGTATTAAGGTAACGGTTGATTGCCCCGAAGTGTACTTTCCATCTGCGTTTACGCCTGACGGTAATACAACCAATGACGGGTTTGGTGCCTTAGGGAGTTTATCAACCATCAATAATTATAAACTCGATATTTATGGTCGTTGGGGAGAAATTGTTTTTAATACAAATGACCCATTTAAAAAGTGGGACGGTACATATAAAGGCAAACTTGTATCAACCCAATCGTTTGTATGGATCGCTACATATTCACTTGGTAGTTACCTCCCGGAGACCAGGCGTGGCACCGTTTTACTTATTCGCTGATATTCCTAAAAAGAAAAAAGCTGACTTATATAATAATCTACAAGTCAGCCTTTATCAAATTTTTTTTTAACTGTTCACAGCCTTATGCATATCCCTGTATTTTTTAATTGTATCATGGGCAGTTTTTAATTCAGATTGCTGCCTTGTGATCAATTGCCTTGTATCTGCATCAATTTCTGCATCAGAAGACAACGCTTCTTTATATGCTTTTTGTGCTGCATCCTCGCCAAATTCACAAGATTCTAAAATAGATTGCCTGTCGTGCCCGGTAAATGCAGCCTTAAGGTCCATCCAAACCCGGTATATCTTTCCCATGTTGGTTGTATCCGATGTTGATTCTCCTCCAAGTCCGATTAATCGCTGGGTTAATTCAGCAGCATATCCACGGCTATCATTTGCCATCTTATGAAAAATAGCCTGAAGGTCAACGTCGATCATTTTACTTTCATCTGCTGCCTTTTCATATCCCCGGACCCTGTCATTATTTATTTCTACAAGATCATTTAAAACTGATACCAATTTGTCGTTTGTCATTGTAATAGATTTTAGTGTTATAAAGAAGAATACAAATTCTTATGATGGATAAAAGATAATTACTACAATTATTATTCCGCTGTGGAAAAATATCTACAAATTATAATGTGTAACTCCACTACCTTTTTAATCGGTTCTCGTTTTTGTAATTGTTACCCGGTCGGTACGGCCGCCTCCTCTGGTCAAAGCTATAATGATCAATAAAAGTATCACGCCTCCAACGATCCACACCCAAGGTTCGGCGTACCATGTACGTTCTGTTGTTGTAGTAGAAGTAGAAGTTGTTGAAGAGGACACAGCACTATCTTGCGCCCATGACAGGGTACTTACAACCAGTAATGCGATCAATAAAAAGGGCTTGTAAATAACTGAGTTAATTAGTTGTTTCATTATTAGTTGATTTAATGATAAATGAATATTATATGAATATTCAACAACTGCGCCAACTATGGTATAAATATTATATGTACACTTCTGGGACAATTAACCAGGTAATGATTTACAAACCATGGAACTTCAATCATTAGTAATGACATCTCAATAAGAAACAACCCTCACTTTAATTTATCTTTGTACTAAGGAGTAAATAATGGGTAAAAAGAAAGAGGAAGTTTTAGAAGTCGGATCTGCTGATGAATTCATAGAAGTGTTTGGTGCAAGGGAGCACAACCTTAAGAACATCGATATCAAAATTCCAAAAAATAAGTTGGTTGTTTTTACAGGGGTGAGTGGAAGCGGAAAATCTTCCCTCGCCTTTGATACCGTTTACAATGAAGGTCAGAGAAGGTATATGGAAAGTTTTTCTGCATATGCCCGTCAATTTGTGGGAGATATGGAACGCCCGGATGTTGACAAGATAACGGGATTGTCACCGGTTATTTCCATTGAACAAAAAACGACCAATAAAAATCCAAGGAGTACGGTTGGTACCATCACTGAAATTTATGATTTTCTGCGGTTATTGTATGCGAGGATAGGAGAGGCCTACAGCTATAATACAGGGAAAAAAATGGTGAAGTTCAGTGAAGAAGAAATTGTGATCTCCATTTTTAAAAAATACAAGAATAAAAAAATAAGCCTCCTTGCACCTTTGGTGCGGGGCAGAAAAGGGCATTACAGGGAATTATTTGAAGATGTTAGAAAAAAGGGCTTTTTAAAAGTGCGTGTAGACGGTGAGGTTATGGACCTTACGGCAAGGATGCAGGTTGACAGGTATAAGATCCACGATATTGAAGTTGTTGTAGACAGGTTACAGGTTACTGATGATATGAAATTGAGATTGAGCCAAAGCGTGCAAAAAACCTTGCAGTTAGGTAAAGACCTATTATTTCTTTTGATCAATGACGACAATAAGCAGGCGCAATACAGTAAACAGCTGATGTGTATCGACACAGGAATAAGCTATGAAGAGCCGTCTCCCAATGCTTTTTCTTTTAATTCCCCATACGGCGCATGTCCCACTTGCAAAGGTTTAGGAACTGTATTCCAGGTAAATATAGATGCGATCATCCCGGATAAAACGCTCAGTATCAAGGAAGGTGCCATAGCACCGCTCGGAGAAGAAAGGCAGGCATATGTTTTTCAACAAGTTCAACAGGTTGCAAAAAAGTATAAGATCAATTTAGAAAAGCCATTAAATACCTTATCCTCCAAAGCATTGAACGTTTTATTATATGGAAAGGAAGAAATGGATGATACCATGACAGAAGAGGTGGACATGAACCTGGAAGAAAGTGACGGCACTTATTATACAACAGAGTATGAAGGAGTGGTTAACATGGTTAAGCGATGGTTCTCTTCATCCTCAACCAGTGAGGGAATAAGGGATTGGGCAGAACAATTCATGCAATTAAAGCCTTGTATAACCTGTTCGGGTACACGCTTACGAAAAGAAAGCTTATGGTTTAAGATCGATGAAAAGAATATTGCCGAGTTAAGTGAAATGGACCTTGATATTCTTGCAGACTGGTTCACCTCTTTAGAAGACCGGTTAAGCGGAAAGCAAAATACGATCGCGAAAGATGTATTGAAGGAGATACGGGAAAGGCTTCAATTCCTGTTGAATGTAGGCCTTACTTATCTCACACTTTACCGGCCATCTAAAAGTTTAAGTGGTGGGGAATACCAGCGGATCAGGCTGGCAACCCAGATCGGTTCTCAATTGCAGGGTATAACATATATACTGGATGAGCCAAGCATAGGTTTACATCAAAGAGATAACCAGCGGCTGATAACTGCACTTCAAAATCTTCGGGATATTGGCAATAGTGTTTTGGTTGTTGAGCACGATAAAGATATCATGCTAGCTTCGGATCACCTGATCGATATTGGTCCTAAAGCAGGCTCACATGGAGGCAGGATCGTATCAGCCGGAACACCTGCAGAAGTGTTACGATCAGATTCTGAAACAGCAAAGTATCTCAGCGGAAAAAAATCGATCGCTATTCCTAAAGAAAGAAGAAAGGGCAATGGAAAGTTTATCGAGCTAACTGGTGCGAAAGGAAATAATCTGAAAGATGTGTCAGTTAAATTTCCACTCGGCAAATTGATACTGGTAACCGGGGTCAGCGGTAGCGGAAAGTCAACATTGATCAATGAGACACTTTATCCGTTGCTGGGAAAATATTGCTATAATTCAAAAGCTGAAGCGTTACCATATAAAAATATAAAAGGCCTGGAACATATTGATAAGGTAATTGAAATTGACCAGAGCCCCATAGGCAGAACGCCCCGCAGTAACCCGGCAACATACTGTGGATTCTTTACAGATATTCGTACACTGTTTGCATCTGTTCCTGAAGCAAAGATCCGTGGTTATGCTGCAGGACGTTTTTCATTTAATGTAAAAAGCGGGAGATGCGATGTTTGCGAAGGTGGCGGTATGAGAGTAATTGAAATGAATTTTTTACCGGATGTTCATGTTCATTGCGAAAAATGTAACGGGAAAAGATACAACAGGGAAACACTGGAAATAAGGTATAAAGGAAGATCCATCAGTGATGTGCTTGACATGACAGTTGATGATGCAGTTGATTTTTTCAATGCTGTTCCATTTATCTATAGAAAAATAAAAGTATTGCAGGAAGTTGGCCTGGGCTATATAACACTTGGACAAAGTGCAGTAACATTAAGTGGCGGAGAAGCGCAACGTGTGAAGCTTGCAACTGAACTTGGCAAAAGAGATACCGGTAAAACATTCTATATTCTTGATGAGCCAACAACAGGTTTGCATTTCCAGGATATCCAACACTTGCTGGATGTTTTAAATAAACTGGTTGACAGGGGAAATACAGTGTTGGTAATTGAGCATAACCTGGACATGATCAAAGTAGCTGATGATATCATTGATATTGGGCCGGAAGGAGGGAGTGGAGGAGGAAGGATATTATACCAGGGAACGCCCGAACAAATGATCCATGTTAAGGAAAGCTTTACTGCTGCGTTTTTAAAACCAGAACTAAAATAGAAGACCCACATTTTTCAACATGGGCCTTCATTTTCAATCAATCGCAAACTAAAAATCAAAGCATAGAAACGAAGCTAAATTTTGTGGTTTCGGGGGTAACCGTGTATAAAAAATACACTGTGTTTTTAGTTCCTTCTGTTGTATACCTTGATACTATCTTACCAGGATCTGATCAGCTTTATAATAAGGCAAAGCATAGTAATGAAGTAATCTTGTGGTTTCAGGGGTAATCACCAAGTAAGAATACTCGTTGTTTCCCGGGGGTTACACTTCTATTATATGCTTTGCACTTATTGTTTTGTCAATCATAACGCCTGTTGGTTTTACTTTTATAACTATTTTTTAATTCAAATTCTTTAATAAAAATGCGGGCACCTGGTTTGTCTTTTAGCATCTTTATCTCCCCTGCTTAATCCGTCACCGAGCTTGATACCAAGTTTAAGTACGAAAGAAAAATAAGCATCCTTATTAACTGGATTGCCACGTTGCGTTCCGGGCTCATAACGATTTACACCCGGTGTTACAATGCCAACTGTCTTATCACTTATCTCATGCGCAATTGCGGCGTTTTCAGGTGATAGGTGAACATCAAAATAATTCGCATCTATATAAGTAGTGCTCACATCGTCCATATAATCGGTAAATGTTTTACGGTAAAGTAATTCAGGACCCAGCGAAACGCGTGGGGATACTCGTACTTTTACTCCAGCCCCCATAGGTATGTTGATCTGTGTAAGGGAGTATGGTCTCTTTTCAGGGTATTCTGCAAATCCTTGTCCTTCCGTGCTTAACGGGTGCAACTTATACCATGTCTTTTCGCCGTTTGAATTTGTAATTGATCCTTGTGGATCAAAATGAAATATTCCTACTCCGATAAAGCCATACGGGTTTAATAACGGCTCATTATCATCATACTTATTTAATAACATCTTTGGAAAAATTTCGAAAGCCCCATAAACTTCCCAGACATTACTTTTAAAATCTAGGTTGCGTTGCTTTCTCCAAAGCTCATTTACACCGTTTGTATTGATTATATAATCCTGTCCGGCTACATACGTGTATTGTGCAGCTATCCTTATCCCCAGCCAATCGGTAGGATACGCACTAATAAATGCGCCCTTCATCATTTTAGTCAATTCAAGATTTACATCTTTTACGAAGTGTGTACCATAACCAGCATTACCGCCAAGGTCACCAAGAAAGAATGTGGGGCCAAAATTTAAACCAGCCTCCCATTTAATTTTTCCTGTTTGAAAACCGAGATGTTGGGAATGCGCATTTATATAGAAAGGAAGGCTTACAAAAAAAAGCAGTACTGATTTACGCAGGGCAGCAGGTAAATAGGGTTTCATCAGTGATCGATTTAGTCTTTCTACAGAATGTTGGATAATGGCTGTCTCTTACACACAGCACCCTTTATAAACGACTGTTTATAGGGAATATTGCCTGTATAAATTGATTATTTTATCAGGACCATCTCTACATGAGGAATACCATCTTCAAGATATCCAGGGCCAGATTGGGTAAAGCCCAGTGAGGTATAAAAGTTCAGAAGATATGTTTGTGCACCTATTTTTATAGTAGACACCGTAAATTGACCAAGGGTTTTTTCTATAGCCACATCCATTAATTCTTTACCCAGCCCGTTTTTCCTATATGAAGGATCTGTTACAACACGGCCTATACTAGCTTCGGGAAATGCAATTCCCGGGGGTATGATCCTCGCATATGCAACCAGTATCTCATCATCCCATCCACATAAATGATAAGATCCCTGGTCTTTATTATCCGTATCAAGGTAAACACAGTTCTGCTCAACTACAAAAACCTTGTTGCGCAGGTTTAAGATGTCATAAAGTTCTTGTGGTTTAAGCTTTTCGAATTTCTTAAATTTCCAATTTAATTTCATGAGCTTGTGATAATGTTTTTTTGATCATTCAGCTTGTGCTCCATCAAAGAAGCGATGGACAATGCCCTTTTTTTTGCCAGTTCTGTATTCTTACCTTCATACATTTCATCAAGCGTGAGGTAAAAAATTGTTAGCCAGGCTTCAAAATGTTTTTTCTGTAGCGGAAACGCTTTATTCAGTTTGTAATGAATTTCCATTGCATTTCTTTTATACACCGGGTTATCTAACAATATGGTCTCCCAGAAATCTGCTATCAACGGGATATGATGTTCCCAATCCATCTTAATTATTTCGGTGAATATTATACCGATAGTTTTGTCTCTTTTCACGCTATCATAAAATACCTTTAGAAATAATTCTATATCTGCCCTTGAATTAATGTCATGTTTAATATCCATATTTTTCTTTCCATCTTTCTTTTAAAAATTTTCTTAACTCTTCCTCCCTGGCATTTTTTTGCGGAGAATAGTATCGTGTCCCTTCAAGTTTGTCGGGAAGAAATTGTTGCAGTACAAAGTTATCAGTATAACTATGTGCATACTTGTAATCCTTACCATAGTCCATCTCCTTCATAAGTTTTGTCGGTGCATTTCGGATATGAAGGGGCACAGGCAAGTCGCCATGCTGCTTAACTGCATCGATGGCATCATTAATTGCCATATAGGATGCATTGCTTTTTACAGATGATGCCAGGTAGATGGCACACTGCGACAAGATGATCCGGCTTTCGGGATACCCTATTACATTTACCGCCTGGAATGTATTATTGGCAAGCAGCAGGGCATTTGGATTTGCATTACCAATATCTTCACTTGCAAAAATGAGCATCCGGCGTGCTATAAACTTTACATCCTCGCCTCCTTCAATCATCCGTGCAAGCCAATATACGGCACCGTTAGGATCACTTCCACGCATGCTTTTTATAAATGCTGAAATGATATCATAATGCTGTTCGCCTTTTTTATCATACAATGCAATTCGTTGCTGGGCTATTTCCATTACTATATTATCAGTTACCACTGCATTGTTTCCCAGGACGTCAGTCACTAATTCAAGCAGGTTCAATAATTTACGGGCATCACCGCCGGATAAGGTTATCAAAGCATCTGTTTCCTTTAGCTGGATCTTCTTTTTGCTAAGCACCACATCCTTTTCAATGGCATGTTTTAAAAGTGTTTTTAGGTCATTTTCATTTAGTGCTTTCAGCACATACACCTGGCAACGGCTTAACAATGCACTGTTCACTTCAAATGAAGGATTCTCAGTTGTCGCACCGATAAGTGTAATGATCCCTTTCTCTACTGCACCGAGAAGTGCATCCTGCTGGCCTTTGTTAAACCGGTGTATCTCATCGATAAAAAGGATGGCTCCATTCTTTTGTTTTGATTCATCAATGATCTCCCTGATCTCCTTTACGCCAGATGATATAGCACTGATCGTGTAGTACGGTTGCTTTAATGCAAGTGAAATGATATTGGCAATAGTTGTTTTTCCAACGCCCGGCGGACCCCATAAGATCATTGAAGGCACCTTGCCGTTTTCAATGGCCGTACGCAAGATGCTTCCTTTGCCTGCTAGGTGCTCCTGTCCTGTTAATTCGTCCAATATAACCGGGCGGATCCGTTCTGCTAATGGCGGAAGATTCATGTAGTAAAGTTACTGTTCAAAGATTTACTTCTGGCCAGCGAGTTCTATAAAAGGCAGGATGTCGTTCAGGGAAACGGGTTCTTGTTTATCATCAATGTTGATCACAATGGAATATCCATATGCGCCGCCGGCTTTTTCTATCATGGCAGCCAATTTAAGTTGGTCACTATCTATAAGTGTTCCCGTTTTTTCATTCCAGATCTCTTTCGTACAAAGACATCCCTGGGTTGGCGTTAATGGATAATACTGCCTGTCTTTGTAATATCGTGGATCCACCGTAGTTCCATGCGCTATTATTTCTGAACGCCCGGCTTTACCAGCCAAAAAGCTTTGAAACATCGGATAATAATTAGAAAAATTTGACGGCAGCAATTTTTCGTATTGTTCAAGGTCCCAGATTGTATCAACCATTGATATGTCATCATAAAAATGCGACGCTTTGAATTCAAATGGCATCGTTAGCTGGATATTCCTGGAGGGTCCGATAAAACTACTTTTCGAAACGTCAAAGCCATCCATCCTGAAAATGCCTTCCGGTGTATTTCCATTTGTTATATAACCTGGCATATTTGTAATGCTTCTTGCTAATTGCGGAACATAAAAAAAACTATCATGGTCTTTTATGAATACTCCATTAGTATCTCTTATCATTACTAACCCGGGGAAATCCCGGTTCATTCTTTGAAAGCTGATCATTAAGACTTTCCCTGGCAAATAATCTTTTTGTAATAAAGTATGAATGGAAGGAACCTTGGTCACCGGACCATTTACCTGGTAAGAAAGTTGTTGTAGTATGGGGTTTCCTGTATCAGCTGATAGCCTATTTGATACAACTTGCTGCAAAAATTTTTTTTCAGGAACAGTTGTTTCCGATTGCAATAAATAGGAAGCAGTCATCGCAAAAAGCTTTGCATCATTAGCCTGTAGCAGCAATGCCTTGGACTGCTGCATAAAAACTCCCGGGTAAATTGCAAACCCGATTTCTATCAATGAGCGCTGGAAAGAAAGGGATCTTTTTTGAATTTCGTTGAAGGCACCATGGATCGTATTATCTATCCAGGCGGTCCTGTAGTTGACCATTTGTATGGCCCAAAACGCATCCTGCCAGTTTTCCTCAGTTGAATCAGTTAGCTGCAGCGAAAGATTATTTGTGATCGTATTGTTTACGATATTCCTGTACAGCTTATCCCGGTTAAATTTTAGAACATCCTTGCAAACCGGCTGTGCAAAACAGTTGAAAAAAAGTGAAGTGGCTATAAACAGTAATAAGATCCTTGGCATACGCACAAGATAAATAATAAAGCTACTACTATGCTGTACCGTAACCACATTTAACGTAGGCTTTACGCGATCTTTTGCAGAAGCGTAAGCCTTTTATAAATGCTTTCTTCGCTCTCGATCAGTTCAAAATGATTGCCACGCTCTACAATTTCACCATCCTGCAATATGAGGATCTCATCTGCATCCTTTATCGTGCTTAGCCTGTGAGCTATCACAAGGGTTGTTCTCCCTTCCATTAAATTATCAAGAGCATCCTGCACCGATTTTTCTGATTCAGTATCTAATGCAGAAGTAGCTTCATCAAGAATAAGAATTGCCGGATTTTTAAAAACTGCCCGGGCAATACTAATTCGCTGGCGCTGTCCACCGGATAACCGGAGACCACGGTCGCCGATGTTTGTGTCATAAGCATCTTCGGTATTAATTATAAACTCATGTGCATTTGCAATTTTTGCAGCATTCATTACTTCCTCAACACTAGCATCCGGTTTGCCGAGTGCGATGTTGTTGAAAATGGTGTCATTGAATAAAATAATATCCTGTGTTACAAAACTCATTTGGCTGCGCAAAGATTCCATTGAAAAATCCCGGATATCCTTCCCGTCGATGCAGATACTCCCATTTGTTACATCATAGAATCTTGGAAGCAAATCTGCAATGGTCGATTTACCTACACCAGAAGGCCCAACAAGTGCGATGGTCTTTCCTTTTTCAATAGTGAAATTTATATTTTTTAAAACAGGAGCATTTCCATAATCGAAAAAAACGTTGTTGAATTCAACCTTATCCTTAAATCCTTTCAGAGTAATAGCATCCGGTTTATCATCAACTTCGATATGTGTATCTAGCACCTCCAAAATACGCTGGCCCGATGCTTCGCCACGCTGAATATTTGCCATTGCCACAACCATTGCTTTTGCTGGCCTCATTACCTGTGAAAAGATCGCAATGAATGCAATGAATTCACTTGCTTGTAAACCGGAGCCGCCAGCTCCCTGGTTTTCAATGATCATAGTTCCTCCATAGATCAATATACCTGCAACAACTATAACGCCCGATACCTCAGAAAAAATGGGAGCGAGTTCCCTCTTCTTGAACCCCTGCAAACTCGCCTTCCGGTAAAAATCATTTTCCCGGCTAAATCTTTTTATAACGAACTGTGTTGCATTAAAGGCCCTTATAATGCGCATACCCATCAGCGTTTCATCAATAATTGTAAGCAACTTACCTATTGATGATTGCATGTCCTGCGCCTCTTTCTTAAGCTTTTTTGTTACCATTGCGATTCCTACTGCTGAAATAGGAATGATAAGCAAAGTAAAAAGAGTTAGCTGGGCAGAAATAGTGAATAATGCAATAAAATAACCCAACATAATATATGGCTCTTTGAACAACACCTCAAGTGAATTAGCAGCCACGGCCTCTATTTCAAATACATCAGAATTCATCCTTGACAAAAGATCACCCTTATGCTCTTTTGTGAAATATCCCATGTGCAAATAATTGATCTTTTCAAATATTGCTTCCCTGATCCTTTTTACTAATAACGTACGGGCACTTACCATACTTCTTTGTGCCAGGAATCGAAAAAGGTTTGTGAGTATGACAGATGCTACAATTAGAACAGCAATAAAATACAGCGCATAAACAGGGTTTGTATTCTTCAAACGGTGAACATAGAAGTAAAAAAGGTCTTTAAAATACTCAAGTGAAAATGTAAAATCCGGCATCCTCGAATACCGTTGAATTTCTTCAGCAGTGTGGTGGTCAAATAAAAAATTTAGCAACGGGATGATCAATGCAAATTGAAAAACGCTGAAAAAAACAGCAATAAGAGTGAAAACAAAAAAGGGTACCACAAAGTACCTGTATGGCTTTGCAAACTTGAGAAGCCTCCGGTAAGTTTTCATTGATCTAATATGTTAATTATTGAAAATGTAAAGGTATAAAATTGCTTTTAAATGCTTCTTGATGGTATATCTTAACAAAAGGTTCCATCTATTATTCAATTTGAAATTATTACTGTTAATAATAAATTGCGTGCCTGTTTATCTCCTATTGGAAAAATAGGAAATGATTTACAAAAAAGGTATAGTATTTGTTTAACTTCCTAGCCGGTCAATAAATTATTATTGCATTATCCTGTACCCGGATTGAAATAGATCATATTTAAGTACAGTAAAGACCAGGCTTGGGAATATTATTGAAATTTGTTTTGGTACCCTGGAAAAAGAACAACCTAACTCGGGGTTTTATAATTCTAATAAAGTTTTATGGCTAAGATCATTTTGGATTGCGAACTTATGAAACATAGGAATTCGGGATTATACCAATATTGCCTTAACATTGGGAATGCAGTAAACGGGTTACTTACAGAAACCGGGTCAAGAGATAAGATCAGGTATTATGTTCCGGAATCGGAATCAAAAGCATTTGACCAAACCGAAAACTGCATAGTAGAAAAAAAGTATCACAAAGCCCTTAAACCATTTCTATGGGATTGCGATGTATGGCATGCACCCTTCCAATCCGGAAGGATCATTCCTCACAATAAAAAGGTAAAGGTATTATTAACGATACATGACCTCAATTGTCTCCATGAGGGTAAACCGGTTTGCGAACAACGAAAAAGCCTGGAGCATACTCAAAGGTTAATAGACAGAAGTGATGCAATAGTCTGTATATCTGAATTTTCTAAAAATGATGTATTAAAAAATTGTGAAGTGAATAATAAGCCGATCTATGTTATTCACAATGGTACACACCGGCTGCACGAGCCCGGGTTAAATAAATTATCCTACAAGCCGAAGCTTCCATTCTTATTCGGGATGGGTTACGTGAACAGGAAAAAGAATTTTCATGTGCTATTACCCATGCTTCGCGACAACAATTATGAACTGGTAATCGCTGGCAGGCTTGATGAGCCTGATTACATTCATATGATCATGGAGCAGTCAAGGCTTATTGGAATAGAAGACCGGGTGCATTTACTCGGCCCTGTTAGTGAAGAAGAAAAGGCATGGTATTTTAAAAATTGTCTTGCTTACATGCATCCTTCCCTGGCGGAAGGTTTTGGTGCACCTGTGGTGGAAGCAATGGCGTTTGGAAAGCCAATGTTCTTAAGCACATATACTTCATTGCCTGAGATCGCCGGAAATGTGGCCTTTTATTTTTCAAATTATGAACAGGAACATATGCATTCTGTTTTTAAAGAAGGAATGGCGATCTATAATAAAAATGGCTTGTATAAAAGGATCATTCAAAAAGGCAATGAATACAATTGGGAGAAAAAGGCGGTGGAGTATTTAAAAGTTTATCGCTCATTGATGTAACCAAAACTTTATTTAAAATGATAACAGCTGAACCGGTTGAAAGTGTGCGCCAATGGAATGACACTCTTGCCTATGATTTTGGGAAAAGAAGATCAGAGCTTTGTAAGGCGATGGATTATAAAATGGATTGGTTCATTCGCTGGTGTGATGAACTGACTGAAACTCCTAATTTTCACCGCAAGCAATGGGAATATGTGTGGATCATGCAGGCATTATGGGAAAGAGGTTGTCTTACGAAAGATAAGCTCGGACTTGCATTTGCTGTGGGCAATGAGCCGTTGCCGGCAATGTTTGCAAAATATGGATGTAAAATATTGGCAACAGATATTTTACCGGAAAGAGGAAAAGCAATGGGATGGGATAATGGAAATCAATTGTGTTTTGGTACAGAAGGTTTGAACCTCCGAGGTATTTGCGATGATGATATATTCAACGAACTGGTATCTTACAAGGCAGTTGATATGAACGATATTCCGTATGATCTTACCGGTTTTGATTTTAACTGGAGTAGTTGTTCCTTCGAACACCTCGGGACACTGGATAAAGGTTTTGATTTTCTCAAAAAGCAATTGAACACATTAAAACCAGGTGGCTGGTCAGTACATACAACAGAATATAATATCTCATCCAACGATGAAACACAGGAGAATAACGATACGGTAATTTATCGCCAGCGTGATATTGATAAGATCGTTGCTGAACTTAGAAACGAAGGACATTTTGTAGAAGAGATCGACTATTCAATAGGCGGTTTGCCGGAAGATTTCATGGTCGATATTGAACCTCACAAACAAGAAGTTCACGTAAAATTACAGGTAGATAAATATGTGGTTACCTCGATAGGTCTTATTATTCAAAAGAAGAAATAATGGCAAGGGCACGGGTATTTTTATTAAACCTGCTGGTGATCTTTTATCAACAGCGGAGGCGTCGCACTCTTGTGCACAATGCATCTGTCAACATTTTTTAATCCAGCTTAAGATTAAGCTTTATTTGTAATTCTTCAAATTGCTTTTCATCAATTGTGCCGGGTGCATCAAGCATCACATCCCTTCCGCTGTTATTTTTTGGAAATGCAATGAAGTCGCGGATGATCTCACTGCCACCAAGTATCGCACACAAACGGTCGAAGCCAAATGCAATGCCTCCGTGTGGCGGAGCGCCAAATTCAAATGCACCCAATAGGAATCCAAACTTATGCTGCTGTTCGGCTTCATCCATTCCTAATGCTGCAAACATTTTTTCCTGCAGTTCACGTTGATGGATCCTGATGGATCCGCCACCAAGCTCGTTGCCGTTTAAAACAAGGTCATATGCATTGGCCTTAATATTTGCATAAGGATGAGAAAGGTAAGATGCTGCATCTTTGATCACGGGATCATTATCGATCATCATTGGAATATGGGATGGTTTTGGGGATGTGAACGGATGATGACGCGCTACCCAGCGGTTCTGGTCCTCAGCATATTCAAACAATGGAAAATCCAATACCCACAATAATTTAAATTTTTCCGGGTTACGCATTCCAAGGCGCTCCGCCATGTACATTCGTAGATCGCTTGCTGCCTTTCTTGTTTTTTCTTCATTACCTGCAAGTATCAATACAAGGTCACCGGGTTTTGCATTTGCTGCGGCTGCGATCGCTCCTAATTTTGCTTCGCTGTAAAATTTATCTACACTGCTTTTAAATGTACCATCCAGGTTACATTTAATAAAGACCATTCCTTTCATTCCTACCTGCGGGCGTTTAACCCACTCCGTTAATTCATCTGTCTGCTTGCGACTATATTCACTGGCACCGGGGATTGCAATACTGATCACTGTCTCAGCGTCATCAAATACTTTAAAAGCTGCTCCATTCACCAGGCCGGCATTATCCTCATTTTTCAGAAAAACCGTGGAAGGTTTCTTCAGATTGAACAATTTCATTTCAAAGCGGATATCAGGCTTATCGTTTCCATACATCCACATCGCTTCTTCCCAAGTCATACGCTCAACCTTTTCTGTATAGTCAATGTTCTTTACGTCCTTAAATATCCTTTTGATGAAGCTTTCAAACATTTCTAAAATGTCTTCCTGTTCTACAAAAGCCATTTCACAGTCTACCTGGGTAAATTCCGGCTGGCGGTCGGCACGAAGGTCTTCATCTCTAAAGCATTTTACTATTTGATAATACCTGTCATACCCACTCACCATCAGCAACTGCTTAAAGGTTTGAGGCGATTGAGGCAACGCATAAAATTGTCCTGGATTCATCCTGCTTGGAACAACAAAATCCCGAGCGCCCTCCGGTGTCGATTTTATTAAAAAGGGCGTTTCAATATCCATGAAATTATTTTCATGCAAATAATTACGGGCACTACGTCCAACTGCATATCGCAATTCTATATTCTTTTTAACCATATTCCTTCTCAGGTCAAGGAACCTGTATTTCATCCTGATATCATCACCGCCGTCTGTATCATCCTGGATCGTAAATGGAGGAGTGGAAGACCTGTTTAATATTTTAAATTCAGATACAGCGATCTCAATTTCACCTGTAGGGATATTGTTGTTCTTATTACTGCGTTCCTGCACAGAGCCTATAACCTGGATAACAAATTCTCTGCCTAATGGATTAGCTTCCAGTTTTGCATTTAAAGCTTCAGAAAATAACAATTGGGTGATGCCATAGCGATCCCTGAGGTCAACAAATGTTATGCTACCGAATTTCCGAACTGTTTGCACCCAACCGGCAAGGGTAGTTCCTTTGTTCTTATCTGTTAATCGTAATTCGCCGCAAGTATGAGTTCTGTACATTTTGATTCAGTGCTTTTGTTGTTGCTTGTTGCCGCACAAGTGAGTCCTGGCAAACCGGGATTTTATAACACAACAATGAAGAATAAATACAAATGATGATATCACAAAATTTCCGGGAATGCAAATATAAGCCTGTTGAGGAAGTATGTTACATAGTTTCCAACTCATTCCTATGTCCCGGTTTCCATACAATATAATAGAAGGCAAGAAAAAGTATCCCAATCGCAAATGGTATGATCGCAATGTGCTTGTAAGTATATTCTCCAAAGAGGTGATTCGTATCGAAGCCAAAGAACTCGCTTATCATCCAATAGCTGTTCGCAGCTATCCAAACCGTAATAGCAATATTGTGGCAAAGCTCACTCATGAATTGCCGCGTTCTCCAGGAGATAACAATTGCAATGATCAATGTTGGGAAGATCATTGCTATACCTAATGGCCTCCAGATCATGCACCAGCTGATGTCTTTAAAAAGCCAGAAAACGATGTGCAGGTTTTCCATTTTCCTGTATCGCAATGGTATCGTATAATTTTGGTCGTTTGCCATCAGCGAATATAAAAAATAAAAGATCCCCGCCAATTGACAGGGATCATAAAATCATCTGTGATTATTTAGCCGTAACAGTTATATTGATCCCGTTACTATGGCTGGTGAATTCGGGCGCATACATGCATTGTATACTGGTAATGCCATTACTAAAATGCCCGGCATGAGTAACGAACAACGGATATTCAAAAACATATGTGCCACGTGACAGCCAGCCAAAGAAAAAATTTGTGCTTGCATCTTTGGTGCTTTCATAATACCCCAATCCATCCTGGTATTTATATTCACTGATCACGTTGATCGGTTCCATGCAAGATGCACGCATATCCTTCATATGAATATACTCCATGTCCCGGTCTGCCTTCAATTCAATGCGTACTCTTATCTTGTCACCAATATGCAATTCATCACCATCATTTAATGCGTGTAACACTGGGCCCCGATCACTGTTCTTTTCAATGAATAATTTTTTTTCAAGCTTTAATGGAGTTGCCGCGGATGTGATCTTGTCCAGGTCTTCAAAATATTGCCAGTAAACCGCTCCCCACGAAGTGGTGCCAGGGTTAATTGGTTTGTCCGGTGACTGCAATAAAGAAACACTAATATTACCCATTGCTGTATTTATTTTGCCTGCTTCAATTGTTTTTTTAAAATAGCCGGTTCCTGCTTCAGTTTTATCACTAGCACTGCTGACTGTAGTGTTGCCTAAAGTGATCTCCACATTTTTTTGTTCCGATAGCCAATTGCTGCCACCAAGCAGCAGCGCGTAACATGCTTCTGCTGTTGCTTTCGTCGTTCTCCAGTTCTGGGTTTGCTTTTGCTTTAACAACCAGGTTTTAAGATCATCAATGGTTTCACCGTTATTGTCAATATCTGTGAATGCCTCGATTATCATGGCCTGGCTTTCTATTGGTGATTGATACCAGTAGTATCCTCCGCCAGCTAATTCTTTCCAATACATTCCCATCTCTTCCTTGTAGATCGCATTTTCCTTCAACGATGTAATGATCGAGGCTGCAGTTTTTTGGTCACCTGACCTGTATAAAGAAAGAGAGATCATCGCCTGCATATATTTTGATTGGCTCAGCCAGAATTTTTGAGATTGCCCACGGTAATAGGTATACGCAGTTTGAGCACTATTATTTATCTTCTCTTCAAAAAAACTACGCATGTATAGATATTGGATCGCTATATTGGAAAGGTTGTTATTTTTTAGATTCGCTTTGTAATTTACCAGTCGATCGTATTCTTCTTTAAGCCTTGCGTCGAGATATGGTAATGCCTTATCTACAATTGTTTTCAGCCGTGAATAATCATCCGTTGACAAAGCCTTTAATTTACGCAAATGTCCTATACCTGAAATGATGTATTGCGTTATATACCTGTCGTCGGTGCCGCCCTTGAACCATGCAAATCCTCCGTTGCTGGTTTGCATTTCCTTTAATTTGTCAAATGCAATGTTTTTTTCTTTTGACATGCGAACCATATCGAAAAGCAGGGCAATATTCTTCTTCTGCTGGCTTTCATCCTTGGCATCCAATACCCAGGGTGTTTCCTGTAACAATACTGACTTCAGTTCCTGGTTTTTTGAAAGATTACTCATCAAAGCAGCCGTATCGGACGTGTTCCATTTTGAAAAAACTGCTTTGATGGCAGGGGATGCATTTGCAATATAACCGGCAAGTATATTCGCATAGTAGCGATTGAAATTTTGCTCTGCGCATTCATAAGGAAATTCGGTAAGATACGGTAATGCCTGTACCGCATACCAGGCCGGATTGCTGGTGTATTCCACTGTAAGGGCATGATGTGTAAGGGAACCGCTTGCATCGCTCCTGAGTAATTTATCGAAAGTGAATTTTTTATTGGTTTGGTTACGCAGGTTCAAGGGCATTGATTCTGTTACCAGCATACGGTTAGTGAGTACCGGCAATGCTGCCTCCTCGCCATCAGTGAACTCCTTGTTTTTAGTGATCGCTTTAATTCTCCAGGTAAGTGTAGAATTAAAATTATGGGGAATACCCAGTGGAAATTTTACAGATGAACTTTGCCCGGAAGCAACTGTAAAATATTGTGCCGGGATCATATTTTTAAATGAACCGTCCATGGCCTTATTTGTTGCTGCGTCAAACAATTCCAATTGCGCTGTTCCCGTGATCTCCCCGGCACTTAAGTTTACGATCTTGGCAGAAAATTCAATTTGATCACCTTCTCGTAAAAACCGAGGGGCATTTGGTTGAACCATCAATGGCTTTTGTGTGACAACCGTGTTTTCTGAATATCCACTCGACAATTCTTTTGAATGCGACAACGTAAGCATTTTCCAGGTTGTCAATGCTTCTGGTATGGTAAAGGAAAATTCTATGTTTCCATCGGCATCTGTGAGTAATGACGGAAAAAAGAAAGCGGTCTCGTTAAAGTTTTTCCTTACCTGGACATTATTATTTTGAATTGCAGATGTAGGGGAGGGGATTTTTGTTGAATCAAGAGCCTGGACACTATTTGGTGGCCTTGGTGACATTTTAGTTGAATACCCGTTAGCAACAACAACTTCCTGAAGTTGATCGCTCACAGCTCCTTCCACGCCTGTAGATCTGGCGGTTAACCTTGCCCATTGATAAGTTCCATATCCTTCATTCCAGCCGTTACTTAATAATTCATCAAAAGATTTTTCCCGTTGTTCCCTTCCTTCAAAAACGATCTTGTTATATTCAATTGAGTTGACCGAAGAGAACCCGGTTTTGGTCCAATTCATATAATCGGAGAATACCGGCCACAATGATTTCAGTGAAACCCAGTTGTGTGGCTTGAATTGATCCAAAGATGCATCATACATGCTGATCAATGCTTCGGCTGCAACCTTTTCTTTTTTATAACCACTGATCTTTAACTTCCATTTTTCTTCACTGCCGGGCAACAGTTTATCACGAAAAGTTTCATAGCTGATGCTAAGATCTTTATTGCTCCACGGTACATTTAAAAATTGGGAGCCTATGTATGCCCTATTATATTTTACAAAGGCATAATTCATATTCATACCACCCCTCTGCTGTTCTGTAACAGGAACTTCATTCCTGAAACTGTTGGCGCTTGAAATTGTTTGATATGTAACGGTTGATCCATCATTCTTATTTAATGAATGTATGAGCCAGACCTGGTCAAAACCCGTCGAAATTTGATAAATGACTTTTTCACCTGGCTCAGCAGACCGGGTATTATAGTCTACATCTATAGCAGAATTTTTCTCCGAGACGTAACCACTACCGTCTGTTATTTGTATGAACTTTTCAGCTTTTACCTCTTCTCCATTTTTATCTTTTGTTACAGCAATGATCTTATAATAACCAGTTCTAAGTTGTCCATTTACAAGCGACCAATGGTAATCCTTTCTCGTTGAATCTGTTTTATCTATCACCTTGGTTTCAAGAGGCCATTTATTAACAAGGTTTTCATCACTGTATGCATCATGAGGAAAATTGGAATAATATTCTTCTTTGCTCATGGTGAATTGATCCGGAACTTCCCAATACCTTTCCCTGAAAATGCGGCCGGGAGTTGTTAATTTAAAGATCGTGACATTTACGGAAGATGGTTCAAAGAGGTCATTTAGGTTCGTGCTTTTAATTTGTACATTTTTGATACTATCTGCCTCTATCTTGCCAGGGCTAATGATCTCCAGCTGTAGCATCTGGTACGCTACAGCCACAGAATTATTGCCACTTCTTGTTTCACCGTTTATGTCAGTAATATCAGCAGACACTTCATAGTAAAACACGGGTTGACTTTTTTTATCAACTGTTTCATCAGGGATAGCTCTGAACACAATTGTAAACTCCCCGTTTGCATTTGTGGTTGTTTCACCATTGGTGATCTCCATTTCTTCTCTTGATCCCGGATTAATGATCTTCCCCCTCCTGAAATATCCCCATTCCCACCAAATAGGGTATCGTATTTTTCGAACAACCCTATACGTTACTGTCGCTCCATCAATATTATTTCCTGCATAAGCTTTTGCATTTCCTTTTACTGATATCGTATCATTTATTTTATAAGTGCCAGCGGGTTTTTTAATCTCTACGAAGAATTTTGGCCGTTTATATTCTTCAACATTGAAGAATTGAGTAGATTTCGTGACGGAATCACTGATGTAAAACTGTCCGTTCAATGATCCCTCCGGTAACTTGAATTGCCCGCTGTAAGATCCGAATTCACCGGATTGAACATTTAAAGCAGAAACCTTTTGACCGTTGGCATCATACAGCCCTAATTGAGATCGATAACCACTTACTACCAAATTTTTTCTACCTGTACTATCCGAATTAACTACGATCCCTTTAAAATAAACTGTTTGTCCGGGCCTGTAAATTGACCGGTCCGTGAATAAAAAAGTTTTTTGCATCATCAGTTTCTCAAAGCCATTGTAATAATATGTGGAAACATTTTGATCCATGAATAATTCATCATTTTCAAACTTGAACTGTAATTTAAAATTGTAGGCATCCTTGGTCTTTCTTAATTTGATATAACCATTCCTATCACTTAGATATTTTTCTTTTTTAACATCCTCATATTTCCTGGTGTTGTAATTATACGTTTGTTGCCACAATTGTACTTCTGCATTTAAAAGAGGTAATCCATTTTCACGGTTAAGCACATACATTTCATCCTTATTGTTAAGAATATAACTGATGTTGCTAACGTAAATCACCTGCCTTGCAAGGATATTTTGGGAAAGTGCAAATTCGCGGTCAATACTAGATAGGATCATATAAATGCCAGGTGTCAGTGCATCGATCTTTATTTCAGTAGAATGCTGCTGGTAATCTTGCTGGTTAGGTAAGTTTATTTCCCAGCTTTTCAGTGGCTTCATTTCTAAGATGTGCTTCCATCCCTGGTCATATTCATATTCATCGAACTTCTTTACCTGTTCCCGGGTAACTTTAAGGATCCTTACATACAGGACATTAATATTCTTATATTTTACCAGGCTGCGAAAAGGCTGAGAAGGGACATTTACAATTTCCGATTCCATATTTAGCAGCGGTACTTTAATTTGGGCCAACAGGTTCTGACAATTAATTGCACCTTCTGACGCAGGGAATCTGCTTGTGGCAACTTCGCATAATTCCTTAGCCCGCTTAATCTCGTATTGGTTTTCAGGATGTGTGTGGGGATCATATTTTTGACCCTGGCTGTAATATAACTGTGCCCTGAGATACATAGTTTGGGCCGCCGCCGGATTATTGCTATTGGCGGTTTCAATAACCAGCAAAGCATTTTCGTATAACTTGTCCTTATTAGGGAATATTCCAAATTCATATGCAAATTCCAGCCTTTCGAGATCTGCTTCGATCAGCGCGGCAGGATTCTGATCATTCAAGTGAAATTGCAGAACATCCTGGAATAAAAGGAGTGCTGTATTATAGAGGGAAGTACTGTCTTTCGTGGTAAACTTTGCTTTCACAAAAGCCTTTGCCGGTGCAAAGATCTTTTCATCATCCAGGATAAATTTATAAGCCGGTTTTGTAATATCATTTTCTGTGCTTGAGAAATAATTTAATGCACGATTGGCGAGAAGATCATATAGAGTCGGCCTTAACTGTCTTGTATTTTTTCCTTTTTCCAGGATCGCATCAAGCCCATTTAACGGCGTATTCTTTAAAGCTGTTTCGTTTTTTAACGATGCCTTATATACAGAGCTGATGGTTTCATTTAATTTTTCCAGGCTCCATGTTGTTATGTCCCGGCTTTTTTCTTCGGTTAATTTGGTCCGGTTATAAAATTTATAGCGATTGTTCTGCCTGTAAGAAAGTAAAAGTTCTGCCTGCATACTTTGTAAGATGTTGCGTGCCGGTGCTTTTGTTTTCGAGATCAATGTGTCAACATAAAAAATATTGTTCTCTTTATTGTCTTCCTCAACCAGGTTGCGATATTTCATCTGGTACATAGCGGACTTAACTTGTTGTACCTGGTTTCCCGATGCAGTTGCCATGTCAAATATTCTCATGACTTCCTTCAATGCACTTTTTGTGAGTCCTTTCTTTTCAAATTGCTCTACAGTTTTCCAGTCCTTACTATAATCATTATGTTGCTGTGCTGATAACTTATAAGAGAAGAATAGTGTAAAAAATAGAACCCAGTAAAATTTTGTAACAGCCATATAAAAATGTTTAATTAAATATACCAATTGTTTAATTGTGCAAAGCGGGCTAAAGATGAAAGAAAATCTGTTTTTGCATAAGGGCGCTCATTAATTATTTCTTTAACTTTTTATTACCTGTTTTGCTTTTTACAAAACGGCAGAAGCTGCATCTTATAAAACAATAGCCCTTTTTAACCTTTAAATTTTATGAGATGAAACAAATTTTTACCCTAATTACAGCAATGATGCTAACGCTTTCAATCTTTGCCCAGGCAGATGACTCGAGGCGTTGGAACAATACACAAAGTAAAATAACCATCAATACCTTAACCCAAAAGCAGGTAAGAGTTCTTATTGATGGGAACAATTACAGCGGCAATAGCAGAAACAATGATATTACGATTAATTATATCAAACCTGGTTATCACGCCGTTAAAATTTACCAACAAAAAAGCGGAGGTTTTCGTAACAGGAAAAGCTACAATAGTTTGCAATTGGTTTATGATGCAACAATATATGTAAGGCCTCAATATCATATTGATATTATTATAAACCGTTTTGGTAAAGCTTTCGTAGATGAAAGGGAAATGAATGCTGAATATTATGCGAATATTGAAGACGATCACAATGATAACAACTGGAACCAGAACGTCGGCTATGCGCAACCAATGAATAGCAATAGTTTTGAGCAATTTAAACAAGTTCTTCGAAGGGAGAGTTTTGATAATACCAGGCTAATTATAGCAAAGCAAACCATTCAGGCAAATACTTTTACATCGGTGCAAATAAAAGACCTGCTACAAGTATTCAGTTATGAAGACAGTAAGTTGGATATAGCTGAACAAGCATATAAATATGTAATTGATAAGAATAATTATTTCACGCTAAATGATGCCTTTGCATATAGTGGAAGCAAGGAAGAGCTTGCACGATATATCAGGGATTATAAATAAGATAGTTTTGGTGGCTATACTTTAGGGGTTGGGACGAGGGTTCCGCCCCTTTTTTGAGAATGTGAGAATGTATTATGATACAATTATAAAGATATATTCACTTACAAATTATCTCATCTCCCCATTGTATATTATTTCTTCAACACTTCTGCCATTGTTTTTCCAATATCAGCAGGGCTGGCAACAACATGAATACCTGAAGCCGCCATGATCTTCATTTTTGCGGCAGCGGTATCATCTTCACCGCCTACAATTGCACCGGCGTGTCCCATACGTCTTCCGGGGGGAGCTGTTTGTCCAGCAATAAATCCAACTACAGGTTTTTTATTTCCTGTTGACTTAATATAAGCAGCAGCTTCTGCCTCCATTCCTCCGCCTATCTCCCCGATCATTACGATTGCATCCGTTTCGCTATCATTCATGAATAATTCTACTGCTTCTTTTGTCGTTGTTCCTATTATCGGATCACCACCAATTCCAATGGCCGTAGAAATTCCAAGACCGGCTTTTGCAACCTGGTCAGCAGCTTCATAGGTAAGTGTTCCAGACTTTGATACAATTCCAATCCTTCCTTTTTTAAAAATGAAGCCGGGCATGATGCCAACTTTACACTCATCTGCTGTTATAACACCTGGGCAGTTTGGCCCTATCAGCCTCGTGTTGCTGCCATTCAAAAAATGTTTTACCTTAACCATGTCCTGTACAGGAATTCCTTCGGTTATACAAACCACCAATGCAATTCCAGCTTCAGCAGCTTCCATGATCGCATCTGCGGCAAAAGCCGGCGGTACAAAAATGATGCTGGTATCTGCATTTGTTGCTTTTACTGCATCAGCAACGGTATTAAAAACAGGTTTGTCCAAATGGCTGTTGCCACCTTTTCCGGGTGTTACGCCACCAACTACCTGCGTTCCGTATTCAATCATTTG
>JBDSDG010000057.1:0-4040 GCA_039920685.1 Ferruginibacter sp. | reverse complement strand
CAATCCTTTATTGCCGCCACCATATATCAATGTTATATCATTAGCCGCGAGCAGCTGTCCTAATTGTTTTGTATGTTCCTCAAACAAGGGATTGCTTCCACTCTTACTTCCACAAAAAACAGCGATTGACCTGATGTGCATATTGCAAAACATTAATTAAAAAGCAAAGACACAAAGTTTTTTTATATTTTCAATCTTATTTTTACATTAAACCAATTCTATGTCCCCATACCTGTTGTTGTCTTTTGTACTTGGGTATTTCGTTTTACTTTATATCGTAGCATGGTATAGCAGCAGGAATTCAAACAATGATTCTTTTTTCATCGGTAATAAAAATTCGAACTGGAAGCTGGTCGCATTTGGAATGATCGGAACTTCGCTCAGCGGTGTAACTTTTGTAAGCGTTCCGGGAAGTGTTGGCAACATCGGGAAGCTTGGAGCGATGCCGAATGCATTGGGTTATTTCCAGGTTGTTTTGGGTTATTTATTAGGATATCTCGTCATCGCTTATGTGTTGCTTCCTTTGTATTATAAAATGAATCTCACTTCCATTTATAATTACCTGAAACAACGCTTTGGTGAATGGGCATATAAGACAGGGGCTTCGTTTTTTATACTATCCCGAACAGTAGGTGCCACAGCAAGGCTATACCTGGTGATCAATATCCTGCATATTTTTATTTTATCCCAGCTGCATATTCCTTTTTGGGTTTCAGTAATGGTTGTTTTGCTGATGATCTTATTATACACATTTGAAGGTGGCGTTAAGACAATCGTATATACCGATACCTTGCAAACATTCCTCATGATAACCGGGCTGGTCGTTTGTGTGGCATATATTTTACACAATCTTCACTTGTCGGTTCCCGATGCCGTTAATACAATGGAAGCAAAAGGACTGACCAAGATCTTTAATACTGATGTGAACAGTAAAGGATTTTTTATAAAGCAGATCATCGGCGGAATGTTCATTACCATAGCCATGACAGGCCTTGACCAGGAGATGATGCAAAAAAATATCAGTGTTAAAACCCTGAAGGATTCGCAAAAGAACATACTTACATTCAGTGTGATCCTGGTTTTTGTGAACCTGTTATTCTTATTGCTTGGCGGACTGCTATACTTATATGCTTTTGAGAATGGCGCGGCATTTTCCAGTACTGTTGTTGATAATAAAGAGTCATTCGGTTTGTTTCACCACAATCTAAACCTTACGGGCGATAATCTCTTCCCTTCAATTGCTTTAGGATTATTCCAGCAAGTGCCGGCTGTGATCTCTGTGATCTTTATCATTGGACTTATATCAGCGCTTTTTCCAAGTGCGGATGGAGCTTTGACTGCGCTTACTTCCTCTTTTTGTATTGATATACTCGGACTCAAGGAAAGAACAGATATAAATGAAAAACAAAAAAGAAACACCCGGCTCACCGTTCATTTCGTTATGACCATCATTTTCTTTTTTTGCATTCTTTTCTTCAGGGAAATTAATAGCAGGTCTATCATTGACAAGATCCTTGATCTTGCAGGGTATACTTATGGCCCGTTGTTGGGTTTGTTCGCATTCGGGATCCTTACAAAAAGAACATTGCCCAATACTTTTATCATTTCCCTGATCGCCCTTTTAAGTCCGGTGCTGTGTTATTTATTACAAACCAACGCTACAAAAATGTTTAATGGCTATACGATCGGGATTGAGATTTTATTGATCAATGGTGCAATAACTTTTCTTGGTCTGTTAATAATTTCTAAAAAATTAACAATACAAAATGGACCTGATAAATGATATCGCTGAGGCTTATGCGAGGAAATGCTCATCACCTTTAGAAATATTATTGGCTGAGAATGAGGAAGAAACCCTGGCACATCATCCGCATGGGAAGATGCACAGCGGGCATATCCAGGGCAAAGTTTTAGAAGCTTTCAGCAGGATGATAAAGCCGGAAAAAATACTGGAAATAGGCACTTTTACGGGGTTTAGTGCGTTATGTTTATCTAAAGGCCTTACCAAGGGCGGTATGTTACACACGATCGAATTAAGGAAGGATGATGCTGCAAAAGCTGCTTCGTATTTTAACCGTTCGAAGTTAGAAAATAACATAACGCTGCACATTGGCAATGCTCTTGAAATTATACCAAAATTTAGTGAAAGTTGGGACCTGGTATTCATCGATGCCGACAAGGTGAATTATATTGAGTATTACGAATTAACTTTACCCCATATAAACAGGGGCGGTTGGATATTAGCAGACAATGTTTTATTCCATGGTGAGGTATTAGAGGAGGAGATAAGGGGGAAAAATGCTAAAGCGATTGATGCATTTAATAAACATGTTGCTGCGGATTGCAGGGTTGAACAGGTTTTGCTTACCATCAGAGATGGCTTAATGCTTATCAGGAAACTATAATTGAAATACGAATATCACATGAAGAAAATAGTTTTTATTCTTTTATCCATTATGGGATATCTGCCCGGTTGGTCGCAAAAGATCAGTGTGCAGGAATATATAAATTCTTATAAGGATATTGCGATCAGCGAAATGAAGCGTTCCGGCATTCCGGCTTCTATAACAATAGCACAAGGAATTTTGGAAACTGAAAGTGGGAATAGCGACCTTGTAAAAAGATCTAACAATCACTTTGGGATCAAGTGCAAAAATACCTGGACCGGTTCCAGCGTATTTCATGACGATGATGCTGCCGGTGAATGTTTCCGCAAATACGACAACCCCTGGGACAGTTATAAAGATCATAGCAATTTTTTACGGGGAAGCAGCAGGTATGCCTTCCTGTTTGAATTGGATCCATCAGATTATAAGGCCTGGGCGTACGGCCTAAAAAAAGCCGGGTATGCAACTAACCCAAGGTATCCGGATATCCTGATCCGCAATATTGAGGAGAACGATCTTCATCAATACGACCAGGATGCAGATGGCAAACCATTTTTTGATGCAGGAAAATTTAAGGACAAGGATGACAATGATCAGGCAATGGTTTTGAAACCAATTCATTATACTGAAATGAATACTGCCCAAAATGTAGAGTCCATAAAGGCGGGCAAAACGTTGTTCAACGGATTGAAAGCTGTATTCGTTCCAAAAGAAACCTCCTTGCTTGCTATTGCAACCGATTATAATATCTCTTTATCCAAATTGATGGAGTACAATGATCTTAAAATAGATGGCCTGTTGGATGAGGAGCAATGGATCTTCCTGGAAAAAAAATCAAAGCAGGGGAACCGGGACATATACTTGGCTTCAAAAGGTGAAACATTACATAGCATCGCCCAGACAAATGCTATCCAGCTTGAATACCTTTTACAGTACAACGATCTGAAGGAATTTGAAAGCTTGAAGAAGGGTACGAAGGTCTATTTAAGACCTTCGAAGAACGCAGGGAATACAAATATCAACTTGCATAAAGTGCAACAAAAGGAAGGCTTGTATTCTATCTCTAAAAAATACAATGTACCCGTACAACAAATAAAAGACCTGAACAATTTAATTTCGGATGAATTGACAATCGGGCAGGAATTAATTATATCTAAATAACGCTTATGTCTGTAATACAGGTAAATGGCCGGAATTTTCAGCCATATTTAACTGCAGCCCAAATTTACGAGCAGATCAAAAGACTAGGAGCAGGCATCAATCATGATTACAAAGGCAAGCGTCCATTATTTATAGCGATCTTAAATGGATCGTTCATGTTTGCCTCAGACCTTTTTAAAGAATTGACCATTGATGCGGAGATCTGTTTTATTAAGCTGGCATCATATAAAGGCACAAGAAGTACAGGGCATGTTATCACTTCCATTGGCCTGGATGAATCACTCAAAGACCGGCATGTTATTATCATCGAGGATATTGTGGACACCGGCAAAACGCTGAATGAGTTCCTGCCACAGCTAAAGGACCAGCATCCGGCTTCCCTGAAGATCGCTGCATTATTACATAAGCCCGATGCCCTGATCTTCCCGCTAACTATTGATTATTTAGGATTCAGTGTGCCGAATAAGTTTTTATTGGGTTATGGACTTGACT
>JBDSDG010000056.1:0-4370 GCA_039920685.1 Ferruginibacter sp. | reverse complement strand
ACCCGCCGTTATACAAGTGAGCTGGTTAAGAAAAATTTCATTGGCCCAGGCATAGATGTTCCTGCTCCTGATTACGGGACCGGCGAAAGAGAAATGGCATGGATAGTAGATACATATGCTTCACTTAAGCCGGGGGAAATTGATGCTGCCGGTTGTGTAACCGGCAAGCCTGTAACCCAGGGTGGCGTGCGTGGGCGTAAGGAAGCTACCGGGCTTGGTGTATTCTTCGGTATTCGCGAAGTATGTAATATGGAGGATATTATGAAAAGACTTGACCTCACGGTTGGAATAGTTGGTAAAAGAGTGGTAGTACAGGGCATCGGAAATGTTGGATATCACTGTGCGAAATTCTTCAGGGAGAATGGTGCAAAAGTTATTTGCATTGCTGAGCATGATGCGGCAGTGTTTAATGCAGAAGGACTACATGAAGATGAACTGATCGCATTCAGGCATAAGACAGGTTCCATCATAAATTTCCCCGGTGCAAGAACATTGGCAAAGACCATGGATGCGCTGGAGGTTGAGTGTGATATACTTATCCCGGCTGCCTTGGAAAACGTGATCAATGGAGAAAATGTTAATCGCATAAAAGCAAAAATAATTGGCGAAGCTGCCAACGGTCCTTGTACTCCTGAGGCGGATGAAGTATTTATTAAGAAAGGCATATTGTGTGTGCCTGATATGTACCTGAATGCAGGCGGTGTTACAGTTAGTTATTTCGAATGGCTAAAAAACCTTAGCCATGTACGTTATGGACGTATGGAGAAGCGCTTTACCGAAAACCTGAACACACATATACTTGGACAAATAGAAACACTCACCAATAAAACGGTAAGTGATGCAGAACGTAAATTCATCATGCATGGCCCTGAAGAAGTTGACCTTGTGCACAGCGGGCTTGAAGAAACAATGATCACTGCAACACGTGAGATCATGAAGATCTGGCAAGACAACCCGGGCATTCCCGATATGCGGACCGCTGCTTATGTAAATGCCATCAATAAGGTTGCAACAAGCTATGGTGAATTAGGAATTTTCCCATAATATTTTCTTTAAGTTTTAAAAACCTCGTTGAAAAACGAGGTTTTTTATTGAACTTTTTTAAAAAAATACTCCCTACCGGAAAAACAAAATTTGATAGACATCCATGCGTACAATAAAAATAGATATACTAACAATACTACTTACTTCCTTTGTTATTCTATGAATCCAGGTAGATGTTCGATCGGCTTAAGCTGGCCGCCATCATTTTTAAAAGCCGCACAATAACTTCCATTGGTAACGACCAGGAATTTTGCCTGCAGATTAATATTGTAACGAAGAATTTGTTGCAATACATTTTCTGTAAGCTGAACATTCATCTCCTTGCACTCCACAAGCATACAAGGTTTCCCGAGGTTAGTATAAACAACTATATCAAATCGTTTTGAGATATCACCGATAGCGATCTTTTTTTCAACCGCGATCAATGAGACGGGGTAATGAAGTACTTCCGCGAGATATAATAAAAAATTTTGCCTTACCCATTCCTCTGGCGTTATCAAAACCCACCTTTTTCTTACGATGCAAAATATAGATTCGATCCCACGATCAGTTCTTATGGATGGCTGTTTTTCGGGGAATTGTATTTTGATCATGTTTTTTCGCCTCACCCCAACCCCTCTCCAAAAGAGAGGGGCTAAGAAAATAACTATCTAAATATTAACTTCCGATAATTTTGAATCATTCAAAATTCAAAATTCATCATTCATCATTCATAATTGTTTTAATTCGTTGCCGCATCGGCATTTATATTCCCCCAACCAAGAGAAGAACTTTTTGTCGGATAATTGCTGCTGCTCTGAATTAGCTTGTCAACGATTTGCTCGCGTGTATACGTTGGAAATCTGCTCCAGACCAATGCTGCAATACCTGCAGTACTTGATGTAGCAACTGATGACCCACCAACTGTTGAAGGAGCATCGCCACTCATCGCAAGTGAAAGCGGTGAATGGCCGTTGGATGCTTTTTGCATCACAAGTGTAAAATCTGTCTGGCTTCCACTATGGCAATCACTACAGGTTGAAGTAAAACTATTCTCCTTAACACCTGTTACTGCATTTACCTGGCTCATAGTTGCCGGAAAGATCACGCCAAACCAGCCGGATGCCCAGCTGAATGAAGTGCCGGCTGCACAAAAGATCAGCTTGCCTTTTCCGTAAGCATATATTATAGCATCACTCAACTGTGAACTGCTGGTGATCCTGCCCATGCTAATGCTGATGATCTTTACATCCGTTCTGTTACCGGCATTTGTAAATGCATCTGAAGCGCCCTTTACTTCCCTGCTCTCATCCATAAATACATCTGTAGAAGCGCGGCATGTTACAAGATTGCAGTTGTATGCAATTCCGCATGATGCGCCATCAATGCCGCGTGGGGCTGCACAGGCCCCGGCCATAGAAGTGCCATGGCCACAACCATCATCCGGCGTCTCTGCTGAACCGTAAGGAATACCAAAAATTGTATTTCTTGGAAGGGTAACGATCTTTTCAACTGTTCTGCCGGAAGAATAACCCTGGTTAAAAGCTGATCCAAGATTTTCCTGGTCTAACTCGCAACCGCTATCAATAATAAATATCTTAACACCACTCCCTGTAGATTTCGTCCAGGCATTTGGTATCCCATGATATTGGTAGTTCCATGATTGCTTGCAGGCAGGAAGAATGGTTGTATAATCAACATTTGCAACCAATGTAGGGTCGGCAATGTTATTTCCGCAACCGCTGCTGCCAACAACTCTCGCGTTAACATCCTTAGGTTCATAGCCCATCGGCTCAGCATACCGTACCATTTTATTGGCCCTGAGCTTTTGAATGGTAGAAAAATTCTCAACATATACATCTACAACCGGCAGGACATTTTCTTCCCATTGAATCAAATTGGTCATGGTAATATCCTTATTTAGCTTTCTTTCTTCCGTGATTATCATATCCAGCACAGCATTCCTTGCTTCCATCCATTTTGGTTCGCTGATGTTTATATTATGTAACCTGTCTTCCACATTGTTTTCATCAGCAGGCTTGTATCCAACTGAAAGAATATGATCACTTTCCTGTAATGCGCTCCAGACCATTACATCACTTGCAGCTGACCATTCGAATTTATGCTCAACCTGCATTGTTTGCCTTATGAAGGCGTCTATCTGGGCAGCTGAAAATTTTTCGGGATCCTGCGGTTGATCCGTAGTCAGGTTTGATTTTTTACATGAGATGATCAGTACCATGATTATACAAGCAGCATAATATTTTTTCATTTTGAAATGTTTTATCTAAAATAAATAAATTAAACTGTATTATCAAATAGGAGCTGTGAAGGGTACAAAAGACTTAGTAATTAATTTGTATTTTTAGCGATCTAAAATGGTAAGATGAAGACAAAAGAAGAAATAGTTGAGAACTGGCTTCCCAGGTACACAGGTGAAAAATTGTCAAATTTCGGTGAGTATGTATTGCTTACAAATTTTTCAAATTATGTGATCATGTTCGCCCAGTGGAACAATGTTGAGATCATTGGAACAGACCGATCAATGCAATGTGCCACAGCAAATAATATTACGATCATAAATTTTGGAATGGGTAGTCCGGGTGCTGCAACTGTAATGGATCTGTTGACCGCAATTCACCCTAAAGCTGTATTATTCCTGGGAAAATGCGGGGGATTGAAAAAAAGAAACAAGATCGGAGATCTCATACTTCCAATTGCAGCAATTCGTGGAGAAGGAACAAGCAATGATTATTTTCCACCGGAGGTTCCTGCCCTACCCGCCTTCGCATTACAGAAGGCTATCTCCACTACCATTCGCGATTATGGAGTAGACTACTGGACAGGCGTTTGTTATACCACCAATCGCCGCGTGTGGGAGCATGACGAAATTTTCAAAGAATATTTGAAAACGGTGAGGGCTTATGCCATTGATATGGAGACCGCAACCATTTTTACAGTTGGGTTTTACAATAAGATCCCAACCGGGGCATTGCTACTTGTGAGCGATTCACCAATGGTACCGGAGGGCGTAAAGACCGAAGACAGCGACAAAGTTGTTACTTCACAATATGTAGAGAATCATCTTAAAATAGGAATCGATTCGCTGAAGCAACTGATCAACGACGGGATGACCGTAAGGCATTTGAAATTTTAGCAAGCTTTGTTCAAAATATGGATGCCCAACCAACATCATATCCACTTCTTGAAATTAATGATCTGTCAATAGATTTTATTGAAAACGGAACTACATCTCCAGCTGTTCAGAACGTATCATTTATGGCTTCAAGGGGTAAACTCACTGCCATCGTTGGAGAAAGCGGTTCAGGTAAAACAGCTACTGCATT
>JBDSDG010000055.1:0-22817 GCA_039920685.1 Ferruginibacter sp. | reverse complement strand
ACTTTCTGAAAGTGAGGCAGATATTTTAAAACGTTTTTCAAAGGTATTTGAACAGGCATATACAAGGTTCCTTGACTTGCAAAAAGCAGAAGCACAGGTGAGAGAAGCGAAGATTGAAAGTGCGCTGGAACGTACGCGGACACAAAGTATGATCATGCAGCATTCAAATGAGCTGGATGACACCTTACGCGTATTTCACGAACAGGTTTTGCTGTTGGGCATCAATTCAGCATTTTCCTTTTTATGGTTACCGGATGAAAAGAATGACCGGCATATATTCTGGGCCGCATGGGCCGAAAACATTTCACCCACACAGTTTATAGATCATACCACAACCGCCTTTAATAGCAAGGCCATTGACTATCCACTTGACAGAAATGATCCTGCAACAACACAATGCCTTGTGGATTGGAAAGGCAATGAACCCATTGTTTCATATCATGTTCAGCCAACCGGGGTTAAAAGTTATTTTCTTGCATGGCAGGAGTTGATTGATGGAGTTGAAAATCTAAAACCTGAAAATTTTTCGGACGGCTTATATTATGTAGAAGCTTTCATGAAATATGGTTGCTTTGGTGTTATGGTCACAAATGATCTGACCGCGGATGAAAAAAAGATACTTGGCCGCTTTGCAACCGAGTTTGAAAGAACTTACAGGCGCTTCCTGGATCTGCAAAAAGCAGAAGTACAAGCAAGGGAAGCACAAATTGAGGGAGCGCTGGAAAGAGTAAGGAGCAGGACAATGGCAATGCACAAGAGTGAAGAGCTTTTCGAGGTCATCAATGTGTTGTCTGAACAATTGCAACGGCTGGATTTTAAGTTTGACAGTGCAAGTTTTGCCATCAACAATAATTCAGACGACCTTGACTTTTGGCTGGCTTCGCCCGGGCAACCATATCCTGCAAAGATCTATATACCATATGTGGATCAACCTGTAATGAACAATGTTAATCAGGCAAAAAAAAAATGGTCTTGACTTCTTTGCGGATTTATTGTCGTTACAGGAGAAAAATGAATGGTTGCAACACCTGTTCACCAATACATCTTTAAAACATATACCTGAAGAAAGGAAAAAATTCCTGCTTGAGACAAAAGGCTTCGGAAGGTCTTCAATTCTGATGAAGCACGTTACCCTTGCCGTTGTGAACTATGATGGTATTCAATACGCTGCGGAAGAAAATGCCATTTTCAAAAGATTCGCGAATGTATTTGAACAATCATACATGCGTTTTCTCGATCTGCAAAAGGCAGAAGCACAGGCCAGGGAATCACAAATAGAAGCGGCTTTGGAACGAGTAAGATCTAAAGCTATGTCGATGCAACAAAGTGAAGACCTCTCTGGTGTAGTTGCAACGGTTTTCGAAGAGCTTGATAAACTAAATATGGAAATGTTGCGATGCGGCATTGGGATACTTCATAAACAAAATCGCAGTGCGGATGTTTGGACAACAACTATTTCTGAAAATAACTCAGTGGTGCAGGTTTCAGGCGTCGAGTCAATGGATATCCATCCTTTGTTACAAGGAGCATTTGCTGCCTGGCTTCTTCAGGAGGATTATAGCTATGTGTTGAAGGGTATGGACCTCCGGGAATATTATAAAGCGCTCATCAATCAAAATTTCTTATTGCCTGCTTCTCAATCACTCGTAACCGAAGAAGAGAGTAAGGTGCAATACTACTATAATGCAACGTTTACATCGGGCGGCCTATTTGCTTTTAGGGAAAGTGAATTCCCTCAAGAAACAAAGATTGTATTAAGGCGTTTTGCGGATGCATTCAATTTTAGTTATACTCGTTTCAATGACCTGAAACAAGCTGAAAAACTTGCAAGCCAGGCGCAGCAGGATCTGATAAATCTAAAAACAGAAAAAAAACGTGCCGAAGTTGCGCTCACTGAATTGCGTTCTACTCAAACACAATTGATACAATCTGAAAAGATGGCTTCACTTGGAGAACTCACTGCAGGTATTGCACATGAAATTCAAAACCCATTGAATTTTGTAAATAATTTTTCCGAGGTAAGTAGTGAGTTGATAGAAGAAATGGTTCATGAAGTAGGTAAGGGTAATTCCGATGAGGTAAAAATTATTGCAGATGACCTCAAAAAAAACCTGGAGAAGATACTTTACCATGGTAAGCGCGCTGCTGATATTGTAAAGGGAATGCTTCAGCACAGCCGTAGCAGTACATCTAGGAAAGAATTAACTGATATCAATAAGTTGGCCGATGAATATTTACGTTTAGCTTATCATGGGCTTCGGGCGAAAGACAAATCTTTCAATGCAACATTAAAAACAGACTTTGATGAAAACATTGGCAATGTACTCATCGTTCCGCAAGATATCGGTCGCGTTATTTTGAATTTGATCACGAATGCGTTTTATGCGGTTTCTGAAAAGAAAAAGCAACTGTTGCCTGCTTATGAACCAACTATATCGGTAATGACTAAGCGCATTCTCAAAAAAGATGGCGACAAAGTGATTATAACTATAGAGGACAATGGCGATGGTATCCCTCAAAAAGTTGTAGATAAGATATTTCAGCCATTTTTTACCACCAAACCCACAGGGCAGGGAACTGGACTGGGATTGAGTTTGAGTTACGATATCGTAAAAGCGCATGGAGGAGAGTTGAAAGTGGAAGCGATCGATGGAGAGGGAGCAGCATTTAAAATTATCCTGCCTCTAACTTAAGAAACAGGAAATGTTATATTTAAAATATGTCAAAGACAACCAAATCACAAACTGACCAGGAGATAAACAATGAAATAATGAATGTGCATGACCAGTTTTGGAAAGCATTGGGCGACCGCGATGCCGAAACAAGATTTTCATATTGTTGGGATAATGTAACATTTATCGGGACGGGGCTTAATGAAAAAGCAGCTAATAAAGAAGAATATTTCGCTATTAATAAACGAGGTAATGAACAGTATTCCCAAAAGTTCAAGTTAAATTTTTTATGGAAACGAATTAATTGTATCGGGGATTTAGCGTGGGTTGAAACGGAAGTTGACTGGGAACTTAACCTTAATGGAAAAAATGAGAAGGAAATGATCAGGAATACGGTTGTTCTAAAAAAAATAAACGACTTGTGGAAAATTGTTCATGTACATGGGTCAGTCCCCGATTATCGGTACACCGGGCAAAACTATATGACAAATGAAGAATCGCAAAGAAGGAACCAGGATTTGGAGATGGAGGTATATAAACGTACAAAAGAATTAAACCAGGCAATGGAAAATTTGAAGAACACTCAAAACCAACTCATTCAGTCAGAAAAAATGGCCAGTCTAGGTGAACTCACCGCAGGCATTGCCCATGAGATTCAAAATCCGCTAAACTTCGTCAATAATTTTAGTGAAGTAAATAAAGAGTTAATTGGGGAGATGAAGGCGGAGATCGAAAGGGGGAATTTCGAGGAAGTAAAAGCCATTGCATCAGATATCGAATCAAATGAAGAAAAAATTAATCACCACGGCAAAAGAGCAGATGCCATCGTAAAAGGTATGCTGCAACATAGCCGCAGCAGTAACAATATAAAAGAACCAACAGACATCAACGCATTGTGCGATGAATATTTAAGATTGAGTTATCATGGCTTAAGGGCAAAAGATAAATCTTTCAATGCAACAATGAAAACTGATTTTGAACCGTCAATCGGAAAATTAAATATCATCCCGCAAGATTTAGGAAGGGTGATTTTGAATTTACTCACCAATGCATTTTATGTGGTGGATGAAAAAAAGAAAGCATGTCAGGCTGTGCTTTTCGAAGAAGGTAAAGTTTATGAACCAACCGTTTCCATAAGCACAAAGAAAGTTGGTGACAAGGTTGAGATCATTGTTTCAGATAATGGCAGTGGTATTCCCCCAAAAGTGTTAGATAAAATATTTCAACCATTCTTTACTACCAAACCAACAGGCCAGGGAACAGGTTTGGGATTAAGTTTGAGCTATGATATCGTTACCAAAGGACATGGCGGAGAACTAAAAGTGGAAACAAGGGAGGGAGAAGGAACAACATTTATTATTCAATTACCCATTGTTTAAAAACAGCAGTCACATATTTATTCTCTTATTCAATCAATAACCTGCATTATGAAAAAGCCATTTGCTTAATTATAGTTTTTTTTTGCTGTGTTCTGTTGCAGGAGCAGTATAAAGTGACGTTTATCCTAAAAGATCAGTATACCGCAAATAATAGAAAAGAACTTTCAGCCATTTTTTTCCACGAAACCTTCAGGCGTTGGTACAGGCCTCGGCCCATCACTAAGTTATGATATTGAAAAGCCCATGGCGGCGAGCTAAAAGTGAGAACTCTGAAAATGAAGGGGCAACATTTACGATGCACTTACCGCAATGAATAAATTAAATAATCATGATGAGATAATTATTTTATAATGATAGTATATATTAACTTCATTATTAAACCATTTAATTATGCAACGGCTTTTGATCCTCTTACTTCTGTTCTGCAAATTCTCATTTGCGCAAAATAAAGACATGATCGCAGTGTCAAACAACCTTATAATACAGGGGATCCCTGATATCCCTGCATCCATTAAAACCGAGGTACAACGTTATACTGAATCAAGGTCTGCGGGTTTTGTTGACTGGCATCCGACAAAGAGAAGTATGTTGATCTCAACCAGGTTCGCAAATGTTCCTCAACTACACCTGGTACAAATGCCAATGGGTGCCCGCAAACAAGTTACATTTTATGATGAGGCAGTTACAAATGCAAACTATGAGCCATTAACAGGAGCGTATTTCGTCTTCAGCAAAGATATCGGCGGTAATGAATTTGCGCAATTATACAGGTATGATGAGGCAACAGGTAACGTAACATTGCTCACCGATGGAGGGCGCAGCCAAAACGGTGGTATTATCTGGAGCCACGGCGGTAAGCGAATGGCATATGGCTCTACAAGAAGAAATGGATCAGACAGGGATGTATATGTCATGGATCCATCTAACGCCGGATCTGACACGCTAACGTTCAAGGTTAGTGGTGGTGGCTGGGGTGTAGCCGATTGGTCACGTGATGATAAGCAATTATTATTGGTGGAATATATTTCTGCAAATGAATCGCATTACTGGCTCGGAGATGTTGCTTCTGGTAAGATGACTGCGCTGGTAGATCGCAAAGAAACTGGAGTGGCTTATGGAACCGCAAAATTTGCGATCGATGGCAAAGGCATTTATTATATAACAGATAAAGAAAATGAATTTACACGGCTTGCATACATGGATCTTGAAAGCAGGAAAGTGAAATACCTGACGAACATTACATGGGATATTGAAGACTTTGATCTTTCTAAAGACGGAAAACATATCGCCTTTATTACCAATGAAGCGGGTGAATCCAAATTGTATTTACTTGAAACAGGTTCCAACCAATATAAAGTAAACGGAACATTACCGCAAGGGATATATGGCGCAGTTGCTATACATCCAAATAGTACAGATGTAGCCATCTCTGTTAATTCCGCACGGTCTGCAACAGATGTTTATGTTGTAAACATGGCAACTGGTAATGCTGAAAGATGGACAGAGAGTGAATTGGGAGGCATCGTTCCTGGTCAGTTAAGCATTCCTTCTTTGATCAAATGGAAAAGTTTTGATGGCAAAGAGATAAGTGGATTTTATTATAAGCCAGCCAAAGAATTTACTGGTAAGCGTCCTGTTATGATCAATATTCATGGAGGACCAGAAGGACAATCGCGGCCTGGTTTCATGGGAGCAAGTAATTATTATTTAAATGAAATGGGAGTAGCAATTATTTTTCCAAACGTAAGGGGATCCTCTGGTTATGGAAAAACTTTCATTGCACTTGACAATGGTATGAAGCGGGAAGAATCAGTGAAAGATATTGGGGCATTGATAGATTGGATAGCAGCACAACCTGAATTGGATGCGAGCCGGATCATGATCACGGGCGGAAGTTATGGTGGTTATATGACACTTGCAGTTGCGACGAATTATAACGACCGGATAAAGTGCGGTCTTGATGTAGTGGGTATTTCCAATTTTAATACCTTCCTTAAAAACACTGAAAGCTATAGAAGGGATCTGCGTAGGGTGGAATATGGCGATGAAAGAGATCCTGCTATGAGTGCATTTTTTGAAAAGATTGCGCCGCTCAACAATGCAGGAAAGATTACCAAGCCTCTTTTTATTGTCCAGGGTGGAAATGATCCAAGGGTTCCACGCACAGAAGCCAGCCAAATGGCAGAAAAAGTGAAAGCAAATGGAGGGATAGTCTGGTATCTTGAAGCGAAAGACGAAGGACATGGTTTCAGGAAAAAGAACAATGCAGATTTTCAGCGCTTTGCAACAATACTTTTCATGCAGAAATATTTACTGGACGGGATGTAGATTTTTCTCCGTTCATATGGAGGTGAAGATACCGGGCATGGATAGCTGCAGTTTATAACTTTGTTAACTTTATTTGCCATTTTTAACATGGATATTCCAGCAAGTGTAAATAAGCAACGGATACGATCTATTGACCTGCTTCGTGGATTGGTAATGATCATAATGGCATTAGATCATACCCGTGATTTTTTTCATGCAACAGCTTTTACCGGAAACCCATTGGATCCAACTACCACAACGGTATGGTTGTATTTTACAAGATGGATAACGCATTTTTGTGCACCAACCTTTGTGTTCCTGGCAGGCACCTCGGCGTTTCTACAGGGCTTGCGAAAAAATAAGAAAGAGCTAAGCCGGTTTTTGATCACCCGGGGGGTTTGGCTGATATTAGTTGAGGTCATTATCATAAACCTCGCGTATTTTTTTGATCCAACCTATGCTACCATCGGCCTCCAAACCATTTGGGCAATCGGCATAAGCATGGTCATCCTTGGCCTATTCATATGGCTTCCATTTTATGTGATCCTCTTAGCAGGGCTTGCGATCGTATTTGGACACAACATGCTTGACATCTACGAAAAGGCCCATCCTGTTTACTCTGTATGGTATGCAATATTGCATCGGCCCGGGCTGTTCCCTTATACAGAGAACTTTAAATTGTTTGTTGTATATCCTTTTCTTTCATGGAGTGGCTTGATGATGGTAGGCTATTGTTTTGGAAAGTTGTTAACGAATGCCCAGGGAATGAAACGTAAGAATTTATTGATCTGGGTTGGCCTGGCAGTAACAGTTTTTTTCTTTGCATTAAGGGCAGCAAATATTTATGGCGATCCCGGGCGCTGGACCAATGATGGAAATCCATTGCATTTTATCTATTCATTTTTAAACACGCAAAAATATCCGCCATCATTGTTATACATGAGCATGACAATAGGGCCTTCTATCTTATTTCTTGCATTCTTCGACAAAGCGAAGGGAAAACTTGTTGAAATTATATCTGTGTATGGCAGGGTTCCTTTCTTTTATTATATCCTTCATTTCTACCTGATACATGTGATCAGCTCGATTACCTTTTTTCTTCGCGGTCACGGTATGAAAGATGATATTCCTCAAAACCCGCTTGATCCTTATTTCGTGATTCCCGGCGAAGGTTTTAGCTTGCCAATAGTCTACCTTTTCTGGCTTTTCATTGTAATTTCACTTTATCCCGTTTGCAAATGGTATGATAAATATAAAATGGATCATAAAGAAAATAAATTCCTCAGTTATTTATAAAGTTGAATACCCTCGCTGTTGAAATGTACCGTATTTTTATAGCTATTCTGGCAGGATAAAATATAAAGGTTAAAATTGCTTCTTTAAATGACAAGAAAATATAAGGTAGACCAGATCGAATGGGAGCATATACTGGATCCAAAGAATTTCTTTCAGATAGTGATCGGTGCCGGGCTGGCCGTGCTGGCTATGAAAGGATTTATGATACCAAACCGTTTTTTAGATGGCGGTGTTACTGGTATTTCTATCCTGTTGCACGAGATCTTTCATATTAATATTAGTATACTGGTTATCGGGATTAATTCTGTATTCATTTATCTCGGCTATAAGAGGATCGGGAAAACGTTTGCAATTCAAACAACCATTGCCGTTACTTTACTCGCATTCGGTCTACTTTTCATAGACATTAATCCCATTACAACTGATAAATTACTCATCGCGATCTTTGGTGGCATTTTGATCGGTACAGGTATTGGGCTTGTGATCAGAAGTGGTGGAGTAATAGATGGAGCAGAGGTGATCGCAGTTTTTACAAAACGAAAGACCGGTTTTTCCAATACAGAGATCATCATGCTTTTCAATACGATCATCTTCGGCGTTGCAGCATTTGAATTCGGCATTGAGACTGCTATGTATTCCATCATCACCTTTTTTACCGCAACGAGAGCAACAGATTATGTAGTTGACGGCATAGAGGAATTTACGGCGATGAATATCATTTCCGCACAGCAGGAAGAGATCAAAAGTTTTTTGGTAAATGAATTAGGTAAAGGTATTACAGTCTTTAAAGGACAAAGAGGTTATTTACCGGGAAGTTTTGAATTGAAAACAGATTGCGACATAATTGTTACTATTGTTACACGGCTGGAGATCAAACAGATCCAGGATACTTTGGCAACTATAGATCCAAAAGCCTTTGTGTATATTCAGAGCATTAAGGAAGCTTCCGGTGGAATATTAAAAGCAAAACCCCATGCAAAATAGATCACCTAAAAAAAGGAGTAAAACAAAATCATTCGATTCCAGGGGGATTGGCTTGTCTATAAGTTAAGTTATTGCTTTCATTCATGAACAGCAAATTATGGGCAAATAACCATTGATTTGCAGGGGCAGAATTTATGTTCACATCAGCAATATAAATAAATATGAAGATCTTAGTAGTAGACGATGAAATGGATGTAAAGGTGCTATTCGAACAACGGTTCCGAAAAGAGATCAAAGAAAGGGAGATGGAATTTGTATTTGCATTCTCAGGCGAAGATGCACTTTCTTACCTAAACATCCATGAACACGAGGTGGTGCTGATATTATCTGATATAAATATGCCGGGCATGAGTGGGCTTGAACTGCTTGACCATATTAAACAAAAGCACACGAAACCCCCTCCAGTTGTAATGATGATAACTGCATACGGAGATGCAGAAAATTTTAACGTAGCAAAAGAATTAGGAGCAGATGATTTTTTAACCAAGCCGGTGGATTTTTCTTTATTGAAACAAAAATTAAAAATGATTAGCTGATGTCAAAAATATTAGTAGCGGATGACGAGACAGACCTGGAGATGCTGATCAAACAGAAATTCCGTCAAAAGATACGGGAGCAGCAATATGAATTTGTTTTTGCAGTGAATGGAAATGATGCATTGGAAAAGATCGGCCAGCATCCGGACATTGATATTGTATTAAGTGATATAAATATGCCTGAGATGGATGGGCTTACATTACTCGGCAGGTTAGGGGAAACCAACCCGCTGATCAAATCAGTCATTGTTTCTGCGTATGGCGATATGGAAAATATCCGCACCGCAATGAACCTTGGAGCATTTGATTTTATTACCAAGCCGATCAATTTCCAGGACCTTTCGCTTACTATGGAGAAAACACTTAAGCATGTTTGCCAGATCAGGGAAACGATCAAAGCGATCAAGGAAAATAATATCCTTAAAATGTACGTGGATGAATCTGTGTTAAATTTTATGGGTAGCCGCGAATTTGAAGCATCACTCATGCTGAATGAAACCGTTGAAGGCACAGTGGTGTTCATAGATATCTGTAGTTTTACCTCTATCAGTGAAACACAATCTCCCGACATAGTGATCAAATTGCTGAACAGTTATTTTGAAGTGATGGTAAGAGAGATCACTAACCAGGGCGGGCACATTGATAAATTCATAGGAGATGCGATCATGGCTGTGTTCCGGGGGAATTATCACCTTGACAGGGCCATTGATGCGTCTCTTGCAGCAAGAAATAAAATAAAGGACCTGCAGGGATTGTCTGAGAATATTTCATTTACACCTCATGTTTCTATAGGGATCAATAGTGGAGAAATGATATCCGGCAATATTGGATCCGCCAGCCTTCGTCGCCTGGATTATACCGTAATAGGAGATACTGTGAACATCGCCCAACGCCTGCAGTCAGCTGCCGCAGAAAGCCAGATCATTATCAATGCTGCCACTTATGAAAAGGTGAAAGAATCATTTAATTGCCGTAAAGTAGGGGATATAGCCCTCAAAAATAAGTCAGGCCCCATGACCATATATGAGGTTATGGATTGACAGGGAATAATGTTGTTAATAACCGTATAACAGTGCGAAATCAATTGTTAAACAGTTTAAAGCTCCCTGACACAGATTTCTGGCGTAGTACAAATACTATATTAAAACGTCTTCGTGTACTACATACACAAAAGAGATTGATTATTATATTTGCATAGTATTTATCCAATAACTAAAGACCTTTCCATATCAACAAAAAGTTTATTTCCAGTCCTGTTGTCAGACCTTAAAGATTAAAGTTTCATGTACGTTGATTATAAGAACCTTCCATCGGGGAGGTTCTTATTTTTTGTACAAAACCTCCATCCCTTTCTTTACAGTGTTGTCTTCCATATTCATGACTTCAAAATATCCTTCATTCCTCCAAAGCTGCCGTGCAATGGATGTTTTAATATTCCTGTACAGGTAGTTTCTTTCCTTTTCTGAGATGCCACTGATATCAATAGAATCTTCCTTATTGAACGACTCAAATAACTTCCAGTTCTCAGGACTTACCTCAAATGATCGTGCAAAATCACCAGGTGATTTATAAGCTTCCAGTGAAGGACGGTTCTTTAGAAAATACCTGTATCCATAATCGCCCATCAGGCCTTTGGTGAAAATGCGTGCTGAAACGATCCCCATTTTTCCGGTATCTGCAGCAACAAACAGATCAGGGGAAATTCCTCCTCCTCCAAAAAGCTTTTTCCCGGTGGAACTTGTATACATTTTCGTGCTGTCCTTTTTTATTGAGTCACTGGAATGTTGTCTGCCCTCCAGGTAGCGGTTTAATATTTCTTCATAATATGCCTTAGAGCCATTCTTATATGGCCGTTGAATGCTTCTGCCGATAGGTGTATAATACCTTGCAATGGTAAGCCGGAGAGCACTTTTATCACTAAGATCAAATTGTTCCTGCACCAGCCCTTTTCCAAAAGTGGTTCTGCCCACGATCGTAGCCCGTCCCCAATCCTGCAATGCGCCAATCAGTATTTCGCTTGCACTTGCTGTACCCTCATCACACAACACCACAACGTCTCCTTTCTCAAACTGTCCTTCCCTCCGGCAACGGTATTCTTTCTTTGGAATATGCTCACCAATTGTATAAGCGATCAGTTTATCACCATCCAGGAATTCATCTGCTATCTCAATTGCTTCTTCCAAAACGCCGCCACCATTGCCACGAAGGTCGAGCATCAACTTATGCATTCCTTTTTTCTTAAGCGCCTCCAGGTTCTCCATGAATTCACGGTAGGTTTGCTGGGAGAATTTATTCAGCCTGATATAACCGACAATACTGTCTACCATATATGCGGCATCTACGCTTGTAATAGGTATGATATCCCTGGTGATCTGTGTGGTCATCTTTTTTCCGGCCCTTAAAAATTCTAAATCCACCACGGTTCCCCTTGCTCCCCTTAATATTTTACGAATTGAATCAGTGGAGATCTTACTGCCTGAGATGGAGAGACCATTTGCTATTATTATTTTGTCCCCAGTTTTTAGGCCAGCTTTATAACCCGGGCCATCCTTCAAAACATTTACTACATGAAGACTATCATCAAACATATTGAATTCGATTCCAATTCCGAAAAAGCTGCCGGCGATCTCTTCATTAACCTGTTCCAGATCTTTGGCGGGAATAAAGGTGGAATGGGGATCAAGCCTGGATAACATTGCCTCGATCGCTGTATCTGCCAGCATATTGATGTTTACCGTATCAACATATTTTTTTTGAATGAGGTCAAGTATCTCATCAATTGGCCTTCGCTTTTCCATGAAAAAAAAGCTCTTACCAGGATTACCATCTCTCATCTTATATCCGAAATACATTCCTGCGATCATTGATAAGCTTAAAAGCAAGGGAAGCCAAACCTGAATTTTTTTCTTCTCCATATCGTATTATATCCGGCATTGTTTGCCAGGCAATTTGCTCGCGAAGGTAAATTTTTGTTATTAACCATTTTATTTTTGTATGTTTTAGTGAATGTTTTACCTTGACACTGAATTAAATAAAGTATAATGCCTTCAAAACTTATTGCTGATAGCGGTTCCACAAAAACCGAATGGTGTATCGTGAATGGAACTAAAAAAAAACATATCTACACACAGGGACTTAGCCCATATTTTTTGTCGGGCGAACAGGTTAAGAATATCTTGCTCAAAGAATTACTGCCAAAAATGAAAGACACAGATCCGGCAGAGATCTATTTTTATGGAACAGGTTGTAGCAATCCTGTTAACCAGGCGCTTATAAAAGGAGCACTCAAGGCTGTTTTTAAGAAAGCAAAAATTGCAGTTGATCACGACCTGATGGGAGCAGCAAAAGCGTTATGTGGAACTGAGAAGGGAGTTGCATGTATCCTGGGTACCGGATCTAATTCCTGTTTCTATGATGGTAAAAAGATAGTGAAGAATAGTCCCGGCCTTGGCTTTATATTGGGTGATGAAGGGAGTGGGGCGTATCTCGGTAAAAAAGTTATTCAGTACTTTTTATACAACACGTTCGATCCCGAGCTGATGGACCGTTTCATTGCAAAATTTGGTACCAATGCCAACGAGATCCTTGATGCTGTTTACAAGCAACCGCTTCCAAACCGTTACCTCGCTAACTTTTCCAATTTCCTGGTGGAGAACCGGGGGCACTATATGGTGGAAAATATCATTGAAGATGGGTTCAACGATTTCTTTTTTAATCACGTATATAAATACAGGGAAAGCTGGACCATGCCTATAAATTTTGTTGGCAGTGTAGCTTTCGGCTTTAAAGACGTCTTAAAGGATATGTGCGAATCATATGAATTACAGTTGGGTAAAGTTTTGAAGAATCCTATGGAAGGGCTGATCAAATTTCATAAATAGTATGCGAAATGTCGTTTAAAAAGATCACTGAATCAGCATCTCCATACCGCCATCTTGATAAAATGAGTGTAGCGGAACTTCTTTTCAATATAAACCAGGAGGATAAAAAAGTCCCTGAGTTGGTTGGGGGTTCAATACCACAAATAGAGCCATTGGTGTCAGTCATAGTTGATAAAATGCTGATGGGCGGACGGCTGTTTTATGTAGGTGCCGGAACAAGTGGCCGAATGGGAATCCTGGATGCGAGCGAATGTCCTCCAACCTTTGGCGTAACTGCAGAACTTGTGATCGGGGTCATTGCCGGTGGGCGGGTGGCAGTAACTGAGGCAGTGGAATTTGCTGAAGACAATACCCTTCAAGGCTGGTTCGACCTGCAGCAACACAATATAAATAAGAAAGATGTAGTTATAGGATTAGCAGCCAGTGGCATCACACCTTACGTGATCCATGCGCTTAAAAAATGCAGGGAGAATAATATTGTAACAGGCAGCATTAGTTGCAATCCGGGATCGCCTTTGAGTGATGTCGCTGATTTTCCTGTAGAAGTAGTAACGGGGCCTGAATTCATAACCGGCAGTACACGAATGAAGGCTGGCACTGCACAAAAGCTGGTATTGAATATGATATCAACTGCTGTGATGATCCAGTTGGGAAGGGTGGAAGATAACAAAATGGTTAATATGCAACTTACCAATGAAAAGCTCATTGAACGTGGGGTGAAGATAATCATGGAAAAATTAAATGTCGCGGATTATGGAAAAGCAAAAGAAATGCTTCTAACGTCCGGTTCTGTAAAAAAAGCACTGGAAGACCACCATTCATAAAAATTTTTTGAAAGCATCATAGTATTGTACTAAATTAGTCTTATAAATCATCTTAAATGACTCACTTATGAACATCAAACTTTTACTTACATCGGGTTTTATTGTAGTTTCTCTTGCGTCAAGCGCACAAAGCAATAAGGCATATGCAGTTACCGGGGATGGTAACAATGATTTTACCTGGATGAATATCCGTGAAGTGGACCTCAGTACTGGCCAGGTTACAAAGACACTGTTTCAACGTAGTAAATCCAATTACCTTCTCACTGATGTAAATACCAAAAAATCAGTAGATCAAACAGCTACGGCGAATGTATTTGGCTCCCGTGATTATCCTACAGCCACAATGGTTGCCGCTGCAGCTTATGATAAGAATTCTAACAAATTATTTTTTGCTCCAATGAGAATGGGAGAATTACGCTGGATGGAAACAAATGTGAAGAATGAGACTCCTCGTTTTTATACCATTTCTTCAGAAGTATTAAAAGTTGCAACAGATCCAAGGGATGAGGCCAACAATCTTACACGCATGGTTATTGGAGCTGATGGCAATGGTTATGCAGTTAGCAATGACGGCAATCACCTGATAAAATTCACAACAGGAAAAACACCTGTGATCACTGATCTTGGAAACCTGGTCGATGCTGAATCGAATAAAGGATTGTCTGTACACAATAAGTGCAGCAGCTGGGGTGGTGATATGCTTGCTGATGCATTTGGAAAATTATATATCATCTCTGCAAACCACCAGGTTTATGTTGTTGACATTGCAACAAGGATAGCTACACACCAGGGAGCTATTACTGGCTTACCTGCTGGTTATACAACAAATGCTGCTGCAGTTAACAATGATGGTGACATCGTTATTACCAGCGCAAATAAATTTGATGGCTATTATAAATTGAAGCTGTCAGATCTTGCTGCTGTAAAGATTGAAGGTTCTGATATCAAGTACAATGCTTCAGATCTTGCGGGATCAAATCTATTATTGCAAAAAGAAGCTGATGCCGCGAGCAAATTCTCAATGGCAGATTCAAAGATCGCCCCGATAGCAAACAGCAGCGATTCAAAAGTGTTTCCTAACCCGATCACCACTAATACTTTCAGTGTTTTATTTGATGGTAAAAAAGAAGGTGCATACACGATCGTGTTAAGCGACCTTGCAGGAAGGACTATTCAATCAAGATCAATTACTATAAATAAGTCAATACAAACCGTTAATGTAAATATTGCTACACGTCCTGCAAAAGGAATGTATATGGTAAACGTTTTAGATGCAAACAGGCAGACAATTCTTACAGAGAAAGTAATGATTCAATAAGATTTTTATGGGTTAACAAGTCAGAGGCTGCCTTTCCGGTAGCCTCTTTTTAGTTTTATGAAATTGTCATACTAAGCTTGTCCAAGGCGAATCATGAATCAAAGTTCTTTAATTCATATAAATATCCATTGATAATTCAGAAGTCAATATTTCCATTGAAAACTTTGTAACATCATTACCTGTTTTACCTTATCAACTTTTTCAACCAAACAAATTTCCTCCTCTCTTAACGTTATCAACTTATTAAACCCATTGTGTCATTCCACTATTCACGTAATTTTGCAGTAAGAAATGACAACGTGCAGGACATAGAACCATTTTATAATTGGAGGCATTTATATACCGCAGAAGAAGATATGCTGTCGCCTTTTTACGGCCGTTCTTACAGCGAATTCGAGTACTCCCAAACCTTGTACAATTATTTTATTCATCCTCAGTGGGATGAATTTGGATCCCGGACTTTATACATGAAGATCCTTTATACTGATTACGATCTCAATTATGCCATTATAGAATTATTAGGTGAATGGAATGATGCTATCGAGAATGATATCATGACAATACGCAGGGAAGTAACAGACCTCTTGTACCATGAAGGAATTACAAAATTTATCCTGGTTGCAGAAAATGTTCTGAATTTTCACAGCAGTGATGATAGTTATTATGAGGAATGGAAAGAGCAATTGGAAGATGAACATGGCTGGGTAGTTGTTTTGGATATGCCGGAACAAAGCAAATATGATTTTAAAAAAGCAAGGCTTACGAATTATATTGAATTGCTGGAGATGCCTCAATGGAGAACGCTTAAGCCCGACCTGGTTTTTCAAATGATAGATAACGAAATGATGAAGCGCCTTAATGGATAACGGTTCTATGTACATTGCAACAAATATGTCAAAAGTTCTTTATTTGGATTCGGCTGCCTTATTTTTGCATCACATTATTTTAACTACCGCTTTATGACCTGGAAACATTTTTTTACTTCCTCTCTTGGTAAAAAATTCACAATGGGCCTTACCGGCTTTTTTCTTATCACTTTTCTGATCGTTCATTGCTTTATAAATTCGATGATATTTTTTAATGATGATGGGCAAACATTCAATCATTGGGGCCATTTTATGGGAAGCAACCTGATCATAAGAACAATGGAACTTGGGTTGTTTGCATTTCTGATACTTCACGTGATACAGGGATTTTTACTTTGGAAACAGAACAACGATGCAAGGCCTGTAAAATATGCTGTCAATCATCCCGAAAGAAACAGTACATGGTATAGCAGGAGTATGGGTTTACTTGGAACGCTGATCCTATTATTCCTCGTTTTACATATATATCATTTTTGGATTCCTTCAAGGTTTGGTGGTATGGCAAATGTCCATGCATTAGAGACTATATCGCTCGGAGCTTATGGAAACCAGGAGGCGCATAATTTATACAGTGAAATGCAGCTCATTTTCAAGGATAATTTATTGGTGGTGATGATTTATGTATTAGGAGTGTTTTCACTTTTCTGGCACCTTGTCCATGGCTTTCAAAGTGCATTTCAAACATTTGGTGTGAATCACAAAAGGTATACTCCATTAATTAAAACTATTGGTGTTGTTTATTCAGTTGTGATCTGTATACTTTTTGCGCTAATGCCAATTTCAATTTATTTGGGATGGATAAACTAGTCGACATTTAAAATACCCTGTCCCACGGCGGTGCATGATTGCTAAAAGAACAAATGCACAAGAGTGCGACGCCACTAAAGATTCTTAATGATCAAATGCTGGGAAAACAGCAAAAAAATAAACGATATGGCTTTAGATTCAAAAATTCCACCGGGTGAAATGAAGGATAAGTGGGACTATTATAAAGGGCATGTGAATCTGGTGAACCCTGCAAATAAGCGAAAGCTTGAAGTGATCGTTATTGGTACAGGCCTGGCAGGAGCATCTGCTGCTGCTGCATTGGGTGAGATGGGTTACAAGGTGAAAGCATTTTGTTTCCAGGATAGCCCGAGAAGAGCGCACAGCATTGCCGCACAGGGAGGCATAAACGCAGCAAAAAATTACCAGAATGACGGAGATTCAGTATTCCGTTTATTTTATGATACTGTAAAAGGAGGCGATTACCGGGCTAGGGAAGGAAATGTTCACCGGCTTGCGGAAGTAAGCGCAGCCATCATTGACCAATGCGTTGCACAGGGAGTTCCTTTCGCAAGAGAATATGGTGGCTTATTAAGTAACCGTTCCTTTGGAGGCACACAGGTACAAAGAACATTTTATGCTGCAGGACAAACCGGTCAACAGTTATTACTTGGCGCGTACAGTGCATTGGAAAGGCAGGTTGCTTTGGGAAATGTGAAAATGTATTCCAGGCATGAAATGCTTGATGTAGTTATGATTGATGGAAAGGCACGGGGTATCATTGCAAGAGATCTCATCAACGGCGACCTTGAAAGACACTTCGGCCATGCCGTACTGTTATGCAGTGGAGGATATGGCAATGTATTTTACCTCAGTACAAATGCAATGGGCAGTAATGTAACTGCCGCGTGGAAAGCACATAGGAAGGGAGCATATTTTGGCAATCCTTGCTTTACCCAGATACACCCAACCTGTATCCCTGTTAGCGGGGATCACCAGAGCAAGCTAACGCTGATGAGTGAGAGCTTAAGAAATGATGGCAGGATATGGGTTCCAAAACAAAAAGGTGATAACCGCAAACCGACAGATATTCCCGAAGAAGAAAGAGATTATTACCTGGAAAGAAGATATCCCGCCTTTGGAAATTTAGTGCCCCGAGACGTTGCATCACGTGCAGCCAAGGAAAGATGTGATGAAGGTTACGGTGTTGGCACCACGAAGATGGCAGTGTACCTTGATTTTAAGGATGCGATCATGCGATATGGAAGAATTGAAGCAGGTAAAACAAACCTGGAAGGCGCTAATGATAATCTCATATTTGAACTGGGAAGAAAAGTAGTTGAAGAAAAATATGGCAACCTGTTTGAAATGTATGACAAGATAACAGGCGAGAATCCTTACCTGCAGCCAATGCGTATCTATCCTGCCGTACATTATACCATGGGAGGGCTTTGGGTTGATTATGAATTGCAGACAACCGTGCCAGGGTTGTATGCAATGGGAGAAGCTAATTTTAGTGATCATGGAGCCAACAGGCTGGGAGCATCTGCATTGATGCAGGGATTAGCAGATGGATATTTTGTTATTCCTTATACACTGGGAAATTACCTGGCTAACGAGATCCGTACTGCGGCTATTCCTGTCAGTCACCCCGCATTTGAACAAACAGAAAAAGAAGTAAGTGAAAGGATCAACAAGCTGATGAGCATTAATGGAAAACAAACGGTTGAAAGCTTTCACAAACGGCTTGGCAAGATCATGTGGGATAAATGCGGAATGGCCAGGAATGAGGAAGGATTAAAAATTGCGATCGCGGAAATAAGAAATCTCCGGGCAGAATTCTGGAGGGATGTAAAGATCCCCGGTGAGATAAATGAAATGAATCCGGAACTGGATAAAGCCGGGAGGGTTGCAGATTTTATCGAGCTTGGTGAATTAATGTGCCTTGATGCCCTGGACAGGAAAGAGAGCTGTGGCGGGCATTTCAGGGAAGAAAGCCAGACAGACGAAGGCGAGGCTAAACGAGATGATGATCATTTTAGTTATGTGTCAGCATGGGAATTGAAAGGAGAGGGAAGTTGGGAAATGCACAAAGAACCATTAACATTCGAGATCGTAAAACCAACACAACGAAGTTATAAATAAAAAAACTGCTAGCTTAGTTCAAGCTAACAGCTAACAGCTAAAAGCTCATAGCTATATGGAACATTACAATATGAATCTTACGCTCAAGGTCTGGCGTCAAAGGAATAGTAAGGCGAAAGGGAATTTTGATACTTATAAAGTGAAGAATATTTCTTCTGAGATGAGTTTTCTTGAATTGTTCGATGTACTGAATGAAGAACTGATCACGGAAGGAAAAGATCCGATCGCATTTGATCATGATTGCCGCGAAGGTATTTGTGGTGCATGTAGTATGTATATCAATGGCCAGGCTCATGGTCCATGGCAAAAAAACACCACGTGCCAGCTGCACATGCGTGCTTTTAAAGACGGAGATACGATCGTTGTAGAACCGTGGCGAAGTACAGCTTTCCCGGTTATTAAAGACCTTGTTGTTGACCGCGCTGCCTTTGACAGGATCATCCAGGCTGGTGGATATATCAGTGTAAATACAGGCAACGCAGTTGATGCCAATGCTATACCTGTTGATAAAAAAGATGCGGATGCAGCATTTGATGCAGCTTCGTGTATTGCATGTGGTGCTTGTGTTGCAACTTGTAAAAATGGAAGCGCCATGTTATTTGTTGGCGCAAAAATATCACAGCTGGCTTTATTACCTCAGGGAGAACCGGAAAGAGAATCAAGGGCACTGAACATGGTTGCACAAATGGATAAAGAAGGCTTTGGGAATTGTACAAACACTTATGCATGCGAAGCTGAATGCCCAAAAGGAATATCTGTAGCCTACATTGCCAGGATGAACAGGGAATTCCTTGGAGCAGGTTTAGGAACAGAAGATAAATAAGTGGGCAAGCCTTAAGAAAATATTTTATTTGTTCATAACGTTATTATACCTCCTGGTAGCCGGGAGGTATTTTATTTGCAGCATTAGTATAAGAAAGAGCGTCTTCACCAGATATACATTAATTTTAAGCCAACTTCTCAAATCAAGATTTGCATCAAAGGAAAATATACTTATTCTTTATAAGCCTGCTGCTGATCCAAACATTGTATGCTCAAAAACAGCCAGTACCATATTCAAATCTTCGAAAAAAATATATTTCCACCAAGGCTGAATTTCAAAAGATCGATACAACAAGCATTGCACCAAACACCTTTTCAATTGCGGGAATTCCTTCCTCCTATTACCAGTTAGATGAGATAAACGCGACGTTAAAATGGATTAATAAACCGCTCCAGGACAGTGTATCAATAAGCTATAGGGCTTTCCCATTTAAATTAAATGCAGTTGCCAGGCGTTTCAATTATGACAGTATCCGCAATAATTTTCTTGCTGAGCATCCACTAAAAGTAAGGTCCGGCTCTAAAGAAACAAATCCATTATTTAATTTCGGGGGCATACAGTCAGAAGGAAGTATAGGAAGAGCCATTTCATTTGGCAACAGCCAGGATGCTGTCGTCAACTCAACAATGAACCTGCAGTTAAATGGCCTTATCGGTGATAGCCTTGAGCTCACAGCTGCAATTACAGATAATAACCTTCCTATTCAACCTGAAGGAAATACGCAGGACCTCCGGGATTTTGACAGGATATACCTGCAGGTGAAGAAAAAAGGATGGCAGGCTAATTTCGGCGACATTGATATCCGGGAAAATAAAAATTATTTTTTAAAGTTCTACAAAAGGCTGCAGGGAGTTTCGTTCATCACAGATAATAAAATAAATAAGAATGTTTATAATTCATTCTTGTTGAGTGGTGCGATCGCTAAAGGCAAGTTTACAAGAAACATCCTTACGGCTTTAGAGGGAAACCAGGGCCCATACCGGCTGAGAGGGGCAAATAATGAACTGTATTTTGTTGTGCTGGCAGGAACTGAAAGGGTATTCATTGATGGCGAGCTCTTGCAGAGAGGACAGGACCAGGATTATGTAATTGATTACAACACTGCCGAGATAACGTTTACGCCAAAACGCCTTATCACAAAGGATAAAAGGATCCAGGTAGAGTTTGAATACGCTGACCGGAATTTTTTGAACTCACAGATCTATATAACAGATGGAGTTACTTATAAGAAAAAGCTATTTGTTAATGTCGCTGCCTATTCTACCCAGGATGCAAAGAATTCTACCATTGACCAATCACTTGACTCCCGTCAAAAGCAATTCCTGTCAGATGTCGGGGATAGCATTAGCAATGCATATTATACCAGTGCCGTGCGTGATACATTTGCATTGGGGAAAATCTTATATAAAAAGATCGATACACTGTATAATACAATTGTCCATGATTCAATTTTTATCTTATCGGCAGATCCATTGGATACTTTATATACACTCTCATTTAGCTACCTGGGCCCGGGCAAAGGCAATTACAGGCAAATAGTGAATGCAACCAACGGTAAGATATTCGAATGGATACAACCAAATAGCAACAATGAAAAACAAGGAGATTGGGAACCGGTAACATTGTTGGTGACGCCAAAAAAACTACAGGTCTTCTCATTAGGCATCGATTATATTTTTAGTCCGAAATTGAAATTGCTCACCGAATATGCAATGAGTGTATATGATGTAAATTTATTTTCCTCTAAAAATAAAACGGATGATAACGGCTTTGCTGCAAAGTTCACCTTGCAGCATGACGATCAAAAGATCAACTTATTAGGTAAACAATGGTTATTGCAATCTGTGGTAGGATATGAATATGTGGCAAAGCGTTACAGGCCACTGGAAAGATTGAGGAATGTAGAATTCCTTAGAGACTGGAGCTTGCCTTACGAAGCTCCGGCCGCTGATGAACATCTGTCAAATGTATCGTTAAAGATCGCCGACAACAGGTCAAATAATTTAAGGTACGAGGTAACTAATTATAACCGTAGTGATAATTATAATGGTTTTCGGCATCTTGTTGAACAATATGCAGCTATCAAAGATTGGAAACTTACTACAAGAATAAGTCTCGTAAATTTTAATAATGATCTTCAAAAGGGCAGCTTTTTGCGGCCTACTGTGGATCTGAAAAAAATATTCAGCAAATACAGGATGATGCAGGTGGGAGTTAAATATACAGGCGAGCATAATAAACTGTACAATAAGCTATATGATACGCTTACTCCGGCCAGTTTTTCGTTTAACAGTTATGAAGCATATCTCAGGTCTGATGAGTCCAAATTGAACAAATGGGGGACCAGTTATTTTCATCGAATAGACCAGTTGCCCTCAAAAAAAACATTAAAACATTCTGATAAAAGTGACAATTATAATTTTTTTACTGAATTATTAAAAAATGAAAAACAGCAGCTAAAGTTCAACGTTACTTATAGAAGGCTGCAGATCGTTGATTCCTCATTGAGCAGGCAAAAGGCCGACGAAAGCTTGTTGGGAAGGACGGAATATTTTGTATCTGTCTGGAAGGGTTTAATAACCGGGAATTTTTTATACGAGCTTGGTTCCGGACAGGAACAGAAAAGGGAATACACGTATGTTGAAGTTCCGGCAGGGCAGGGGGTCTATACCTGGATCGATTATAACGGTAATGGCATTCCTGAACTGAATGAGTTCGAGACAGCAGTATTCCAGGATCAAAAGAAGTATATAAGAGTATACACACCCGGGAGCCAATATGTAAAAGCCAGCTACCTGCAATTCAATTACAGCATTGACATAGATCCTAAAACAATCATAAAAACAGGTTCTCGCGGAATCAAGAGGCTTCTGTCAAGATCAACAACTTCTTCTGCATTGCAGATAAGTAAAAAGAATATTGCAGATGGCAAATTCCTTTTCAATCCTTTTAACCAGGAACTTGTGGATACAACGCTTATTAGCCTTAATTCATTTTTTTCCAATACATTTTATTATAACC
>JBDSDG010000054.1:0-18463 GCA_039920685.1 Ferruginibacter sp. | reverse complement strand
ATCGGTGATAGAATCAATATCTGAAAAAGAAATTATCGTGTAATACTTTCTAAGATATTTCAATAACAATTCAAAAGTGTTCGGTTTGATGGGATCCCAAAAATAATCGGTTTCAGGCGAGACGCGGTGAAGGCTAAGTACTGTAAGCTTTTTTCTTTTCCTGTTTCGCAGGATGTTACTTACACCAATATCATTTAATAAATTGAATACCCATTCTTTGTTCATTGAACTAAATTAATTAACGCACAGCTAACCAGGCGAACCGGATCACTTGATTCTTGTTACCTGGTTATTCTCCAGTGAATATTCCTGCCCGCTTTCAGAACATACAGCTTTATTGTTTTGATCGAAATTCAATCGATGCCCATACTCGCTTACCCAGCCTTTTTGAACTGCAGGGTTACCGACAACCAAAGCATATGCAGGGATCGCTTTTGTAACAACTGCCCCGGCACCAATGAAAGCATACTGCCCGATATCATTGCCACAAACGATCGTGGCATTTGCCCCGATACTTGCGCCCTTTTTTACCAACGTTCTCTTATATTCATGCTTTCTTATTACACTACTTCTTGGGTTTATAACATTTGTAAAGACCATGGAGGGGCCTAAGAATACGTCATCCTCACATACTACACCTTCATAAATTGATATGTTGTTCTGCACTTTTACATTTTTGCCCAGGATCACATTTGGACTGATCACAACATTCTGCCCTATGTTACAACCATCACCAAGGGTGCAATTACTCATGATGTGAGAAAAGTGCCAGATCTTTACGCCTGCGCCTATATCACAGCCGTCATCTACGTAACTACTTTCGTGTACAAAGTATTTTTTTTCTGTGTCCATTATTTTATTCCGTTTTCAATACATCCACGTAAATGCTTTTCAGTTGATCCATGTGATGTTTTAAGGTAAAATTTTTTATAACTCTTAAGTAGGCTTGTTCACCCAACCTTAATCGTAATTGTGGATCTGCGGCAAGGGAATTTACTTTCAAAACAAAATCAGACACGTCCTTTAGATTGAAATAGATCGCTGTATCCTCACATTGCTCGCGGAAAGATACAATATCACTTAATAACATTGGAACTTTTGAAGCCATGGTCTCTAATACACCCAATGAAAACCCTTCAAAGGTGGAGGACATTACACACAGATCGTAACCGGGCAATATTTCATTCAACTTTTCCATCTGGCCTTTAAGCGTAACTTTAGCCCCGGTCTCATCAATGGCCTTTTGAAGTGCGGCATGTAATGGACCCCTGCCAAAAATATCCAATTCAATATTTTTCTCTCTAAGTAAGCCGAATGCTTCGACCAGATATTTGTGATTTTTTTGTACCCTCAATGCTCCAATACTGATCAACCTGAAGGGAGCATTGTTAATTGCACCCGGTATATGAGTAATATTGAATTTTTCAAGATCCACAAATGTGTATACGGTATATGATCTATAAGGAATGATATTTAAATAACTAAAATATTCCCTTGTAGCACCTTTAGCAACCCCAATGATAACAGATCTTCTTAAACGGTAAGATGACTTATCAAGAAAGCGGATGTACCATTTTTTATATTCAACAGAAGTTGCAATGAATGCATGAATGGTTGTGATCAGCTGTACATTCTTTGGAACCCCCATCCTCGCGATAAGTGTCGGCCAAAAAAGATGCGTATGAACAATGTCAACATTATATTGCTTAATGATCCTTCGTAAGCGGAAAGCTGTGACCGGAAAAAGAAAGGGCGATTGCCGAAGGCATATAAATTTTGTACATTCCAGCTCATCTTCAAAATGATGAAGCGGATCCATTGTAACAACGATATTGTTGTATTCCTTCAAATTCTTTAAAACCTGCACCAGCATTGTTTCCGCACCACCTCTTCCAAGATCATAAATAAAATGAAGTATGGTTTTTTTCATAAAGGAAAAAAAATTTCAATCGAAATAAATACAGCTTTCTATTGCATCATTTCGGTTTAAATAAAAAGTTCCGCCAATATTCTTTAGTAAATAATAAAGTTAATATTAAAACAAGCAGGTAACACGTAAATACAGACACAGCTGCCCCGATATCGGTCCATTGCTTTATGAAAAAATAATTGCACGTTAGGCTTATAATGATACAGCATATTGACAGTAGTAACAGCTTCTTCTTCTTCTTATAATACAACAGATACGAATAAAAAAAATAATTGACAGTCCACAAGAAGTATCCCACGCACAACAAATAATTATATTTAAGAGCGGGATGGTATTTTGCGTTGATGAATGTATGATACAATAAAGGGATCAGCAGGATGATCAACAAAGTACCGCTTGCCATTGCAGTAATATGAAACAAAAAGAGTTTCCTGATGGAACGGTAATCAGTCTCCACAGATGCAAGCAACAGGTATATCTTGGGAAATACATATTGGTTGAGCGCAGAACTGAATAACAGAATTGTTGAAGCAAAAATGCAACCGACACTATAAATACCAACCGTTTCATTTTTATCGGTGGTAAAATTTGAAAGGAAAAATTTGTCTGAGGCATTCATAGCAAAAATACTTGCCTGCATGGCGATGACCGGGACTGCGTAGATCAACTCTTCGATAATGTATTCCTTTTTTATCTTTCCGGATAAATAACCTCGTTTTGTAAAATAATAAAATGCAACTGCCCCAACCAGTGCATAGGATACTAATATTCCCGCGATCCGGCCTTCCCAACGCCAGAAGAAGAAAACAACAAGAATGAATGACAAGCTAAATTCAGTGATCGTTTTAAAAACGTTTGCTTTTAGATAGGTCATCGGCTCATTGTTATTGCGGGCCAGCCCTAGCAGTTGTTCGTTGCAAAATGTAAGAAAAGTTATAACGGGGATCAGCCAGCAGAACATGTATGGAAACCCGTAAGCCTCCTGTAATGGTTTTCTGAACAGGAACAAGGTAATGATTGAAACCAGCATAATGGTTGTAGGCATCACGAAGCCGGTTGTAAAAAACGAAGGGAATTCTTTTTTATCAAGCTTGAAATAATCAGTAGAGGTTGAATGAATGATCCCCATCGACAGGAATGGCATCAGGAAAAGCATGCTGTTGCTAAATAAGCTTAACAAACCATTTTCTGAAGGAAGAATATAATGAGGGTTTGTAAAAACGACAAGCAGTAAAAAAGAAACACCCTTCGCAAAAAAATTACTGAATGTATAAATACCTACAGACCTGACAACTGGATTTTTACGAAGATTAATGAAGTTTGTAAGATTCAACATTATGTTTTAATCACTATTTCTTTATTCCTTTCACGATTGAAGCAACACAATTTTCATATTGTACTTTGCCACCCCAAACTTTGTACATTCCATATTTTTCAAACCATTTTACTACAGTTTCTATTTTCTGCGGATGATCGTGTTCAGGAGAGAACATGTCGAAAGTATCCAGTACGCACAGTTCCCTTAATTTTTTATACGGAATATTCTTTGGCATTGTTCCGTCAATATCACAAATGGGCAAGAAGCGGTTGATCATATTACCGATACCTATCTTTGAAAAAAATGTGCTTGCCTTTATTAACCAGTCGATATTTCTGTCTATCGTTTTATGCAGCTTCTCATGGCTCATTTTTTTTGTGATAGGGCGGAACATGTACTTCGAATGAAATTTTGTCCACCATCCATTCACGCCATAAAAATCCACGATCACTTCTGCGCCGGGCTTCGCCATTTCGATCAGTGCTTTCACAGAGCTTTCAAAGTCTGGTGTATGTTGAAGTACGCCGATGCAGAGAACTTTATCGAACTGTTCTTTTTCAAATGGCATCTCGTAAATACTTGCCTGGAAAAGGTTCAGCCGGTCATTTGGGCCGTTGTTCTTATAATTGGCTTCAACTGCGTTTGAAAAATCAACTGAATAAAGCGTGGCTTTCGTAAAATCTAAGATGATCTGAGAGAACCTGCCTGCCCCTGAGCCAACTTCAAGGATGTTTTTGTTACTAAGGTCCTCATTCTCCCAGCCAGTCTCGGCAAAAAAGCGAACTTTGCTTATTTCAAGATTACTTTCTTTATCAACCTGGGTACCTGCAAATTTATTCCACTGAAAACCGAAATTACCGGTGTAATTATCGTCTTCCACCATCCTGTAAGCACCATTCTTTAATGGAAAGAAATTGCCTTCAGCGTCTCGCAAGCCGTCAGGCTCTCTTAAAAGCTTATTTTTGGTAAAAGGATTTAGTAAATTAATTGTCACAGGATTATTTGATCATTTTTTTAAGGTATTCACCATAACCACTTTTCTTCAGCCTTTCTGCCAATAATGAAAGCTGGTCTTTAGTTATAAATCCCATTCTAAACGCTATCTCTTCCGGGCACCCGATCTTTAAGCCTTGCCTTTTTTCAATTACTCTTACATATTCACTTGCATCATGCAAGGAATCGAAAGTGCCGGTATCAAGCCATGCAAAGCCCCTGTCCAGAACGGCCACTTTTAATTTCTTATCCGCAAGGTACGTCCTGTTTATATCAGTTATCTCATACTCTCCGCGTGGACTTGGCTTGATGTTCCTGGCAATGCGCACAACATCGTTGTTATAGAAATATAATCCGGGAACCGCGAAATTACTTTTGGGATGTTCCGGTTTTTCCTCAATGCTCATGGCATGAAAATCATCATCGAATTCAACCACACCATATCTTTCCGGATCACTTACAGCATAAGCGAATATCACGGCACCAGCCGGATCGGCAGCATCGGTGAGCAATTTACCAAAACGGCTCCCATAAAATATATTATCTCCCAGCACCAGTGCTACGCTATCATCGCCAATAAATTTATCACCAATCACAAAAGCCTGTGCAAGCCCGTTAGGAACTTCCTGTTTCGCATAGCTGATGTTGCAACCCCATTGGCTGCCATCTCCTAATAAGCGTATGAATTGTTGCTGGTCATCCGGTGTAGTAATGATCAAAATATCAGTGATCCCCGCAAGCATCAATGTGCTTAATGGATAATAGATCATTGGTTTGTCGTAAATCGGCATGAGCTGTTTGCTTATTCCCATGGTGATGGGATATAATCTTGTACCGGAGCCGCCTGCGAGTATGATGCCTTTCATTCTGATCGTTTAGATGGTTTAGAAGGTTGAGAAGGTTTAGGTAAGGTCTGTGATTGTCGAAGTTTTGAAATCAGGTAAGTCTGTCGTTCGATTTGTTCTCTTCCTTCAATATATTGTTCATTAGACAAAAACATCAAATCCTTACAAATAATCAGGTCATTTAACAATTTTATTGTGCTACTATACGAAATTGAACTAAAATAAGCTTGATCTTTTATTGAGGTACGAGAAGTTCCTTCCGCCAAATTCGAAGCAATGGAAATTTCAGCTCTTCTCATCTGGCTGATAATTCCAAACTTTTCTTCTGTAGGGAAATTCTTTGTTGCATTGTATGTCCAAACGGCCAACTGCCGGGCATTTTGCCAACATGCTAAGTTTTCAAATGAATAAACTTTCATGGTTGTTGTGTATAATTATTCTCCTGATCACTCGTCTCCTAAACTTCTTAAACAGTTTTTTTAAACCTTCTAAACGTTCACTTTCCGTACATCTTCTCATAATACTGCTTATAATTTCCACTCGTAACATCATCCAGCCATTTACTGTTTGCCAGGTACCAATCAATTGTTCTGGAAATTCCTTCTTCAAACTGTAAAGATGGTGTCCAGCCCAGCTCGTTCTTTAACCTGGTTGCGTCTATGGCATAACGTAGGTCGTGACCCGCACGGTCTGTGACGTAGGTGATCAATTTTTCGTTTGATCCTTTCTCTCTGCCAAGTTTTTCATCCATCTGCCTGCATAATTCTTTCACCAGTGCAATATTGGTCCATTCATTATGGCCTCCAATGTTATATGTCTCTCCCACTTTTCCATTGTGAAAAATAACATCAATCGCCCGCACATGATCTTCAACATATAGCCAGTCACGTATATTTTCGCCTTTACCATATATAGGGAGCGGCTTGTTATTGATTATATTATGGATACATAATGGGATAAGTTTTTCCGGGAAATGATATGGCCCATAGTTGTTTGAACAATTCGATATTTTAACCGGTAATTTATAGGTATGATAATAAGCCCTCACAAAATGATCGGAAGAGGCCTTGGATGCAGAATAAGGACTGCGGGGATCATAAGCTGTTTCTTCCGTGAAAAAACCTGTATCACCAAGTGAACCATATACTTCATCAGTGGAGATATGGTAAAAGATCTTCCCATCCATTATATCCTTCCAATGCTCTTTGGCAACCTGTAACAAGGAAACGGTTCCGATCACATTTGTATGAACAAACGAAAGCGGATCGGTAATTGACCTGTCAACATGGCTTTCGGCAGCGCAATGCAATACTCCATCAAAATCATATTTTTCAAAAAGTGCTTTTACAAACTGGAGATCCGTAATATCTCCTTTTACAAATACATAATTAGAAGCAGTTTCAATATCTGTCAGATTCTCAAGATTACCGGCATACGTAAGCTTATCCAAGTTAACTATGGTATATGCAGGGTATTTGGTCACAAAAAGACGTGTAAGGTGAGACCCAATAAAACCCGCTCCACCGGTGATCAATAACGTTCTCTTCATAATTCTTTGTTTGAAAGCCGCAAATTATCTCTAAATTTTAGATATTGTTATTTTTATACGCTGAAACCCTTGCAGAAAATGTATAACGGCTGGATCGGTAAAATATTTAATGCTATTAACTTTTTTATTTTACCATACCGTTTTTAGATCTTTTTTCAACAAGTTCATAATAATTCTGAATGTAAAGCTGGTAAATTTTGTAGCGGTCATAATGAGTTACCATGTCATTGTGCAAATGCTCTACCAACTGCAACATTTTTTCTTTATTATTCAATGCGAAACGAACAGCCTCGTAAAGAGCATCCTCATCCTGGGACTTATGAAGGATGCCATTTATATTATGCGTTATTATATCAATATTTCCTACAATATCACTACATACAACGGGGCATTTCATGGCTCCGGCCTGCATAATCACATTTGGAAAGCCTTCCCGATAAGATGGAAAAACGAATAATTCTGCAATAGAAAGGTAATATTCCACTTCATCTGTCCATTCAATATGGATTATACGTTCATTGTTAGAGATAGCATCTATTGTTTTTTTGGGAAGCGGATCCAGGTCGGCCTCCTGCGGACCTAAAAGAACGAGTTTGCTGCCCGGAAACTCATTTTGCAATCTTTCAAAACCAGCTACCAGTTCCTGAACTCCTTTGTCTTTTACCATTCTGCCGGCAAACACCAGGATCCTATCTCCCGGCTGTAGATCAACAGACGCTTTGATTTCGTCTAGCCTTGACGGTTTTATTGCCTTGCTGTTGAATCTTTCCAGGTCTATCCCGTTCGTTGATCCTTTTCCTATCACTTTTGTTTTGGAAGCGGAAACCATTTTTGTGCGTAACATAAATTCAAGGGAATTGTAACTATTCGGCCAGACATCTGTTGCAAATTTAAAACTCAATATCTCTGCCTGCCTGATCATCCATCCTTTCAATCCTTTTTTTGTGGGAGATACCAACCCGGCCATTGTTTGAATTCGGACAGGCACACCCGCAAAATAACCAGCGATCAAACCTGCAAGGTTTGCCTTCAAATTCTCTGTGTGTATGATATGCGGCTTTATTTTTTTGAATATCCTGTAAAGCTTATAGATAGAACGGATATCGGCAAATGGAGAAAGTTTGCGGGTCAGATTAACTTCAATGTGAGGGCATTGTTCCAGGGCTATGACACCTGGTAGCTCCCATCCGTCTGAACTGATCATTGTTACATCAAAGCCATGTTCAGTCATGTATTTCGGCTGACCACGCGTTGAAACCTTTAATGCCATGCAAGCTGCTGTCATTCTTACCAGCCGATATCTCATTTGGCTTTAATATTATTTTGGTTTTGCAAGAAGGGCAAAAATAGCTCAAATTTGCTTATAAGATCACTTGTATAAATAGCAACTACTGCTTATAGTTATAATTTTCATTGATGTATAAAGAAATAATAGACTGGATAGATATTTTTTTAGTACCCGCTTATTTCTCATTCTTCCTTTTGATCCTGCTTTGGATAAAAAAAAGAAATCCCAACAACATCCTTATTCAGAAATACCTGGTTAAGGGTTTCATTTTTAAAGTTGCGTGTGCAATATTTTATGGCTTGCTTATAAATTTTTATTATGGATTCGGTGACAGCCTTACCTATTTCAGGGATGCAATATTTCTTAAGCACCAGATCACTGTTGGGGCAGAAACCATACATGTTTTGGGAGGTGATTATAAAACCATCGTAGAAACTCATGGGATCATTGGTGGTGGCGGGCCACAAGGGCTTGCAATAGAGAAGCTCTCATTGGTTTTATCTTATATTTCGTTCTCAAGATATCTTGTGGTCACATTGTTTTTTTGTGCGATTGCTTATTCAGGAATGTTTAAGATGCTGCAAACATTTTACGACATAATGCCTGAATGGCACAAAAGACTTGCACTGATCGTTTTATTCTTTCCATCGATCAGTGTGTTTGGTTCCGGAATATTGAAGGATACGATCTGCATGGCCGCTCTTGGTTGGCTTTTGTATAGCGGGCACCAGCTTTTTGTAAAAAAACATTTCAGTCTTAAATACATTTTGATATTGTTGATCAGTGCAGCGATCATCAGCTATATAAAAATATATATCCTTGCAGCATTTATAATTCCCTATATACTTTACCTGCTTATTCTATTGGTGAAAAAGATCCAAAATGGATTTATGCGACGTGTCATCTTACCGTTATTGATCGTAATTGTTGTGGGATTGTATGTGGCAAATGCAGAAAGAATAGATGACATGCTTGGCAGTTATGCTGTTGAAAAGCTTTTCGATACGATCAAGGACCAACAAACCTCCTATCTAAGTGGTGAAGATGCTGAAGCCGGAGGAGTATTTGACCTGGGCAGCTTTGAACCCAACCTTAGCGGATTTCTTGCTAAAATGCCTTCAGGGATCGTTGCTTCAATTTACCGTCCCTTCATTTGGGAATCTAAAAAATTCATTATTGTTTTTAGCGCAGTTGAGAGCCTGTTCTTATTGTGGCTGACCTTGTACGTGCCATATAAAACAGGCATAAGAAGATTTATCACCGGGATATTCAATAACCCCTTTACCTTTCTTTGTATCAGCTATGCGTTACTGTTTGGAGGATTGATCGGGTTGTCAACATTTAATTTTGGCACATTAGCAAGGTATAGGATCCCCCTGATCCCTTTTTACACTGTGGGTTTACTAAATATATTATATAACTATCAAAAGACTAACCGGCAAAAGCCTTTGCAAAATATCCCCGTATCACAGTAACATCAAAATCAGCTGCCCTTTTTCCGGCTTTTTCCTGCAACCTGTTCCTCATTCCTTCATCCGACATCATTTTTATCATCGCTTTCGCCAATATTATTGGATTACCAACAGGAGTGAGAATCCCATATTCTTCCTCACTAAAATCATTCGTCAATTGAATGGCGGGATCCGTACGAGGAGCAAGCATTTCACGTGGTCCTGACCTGCAATCCGTGGATATAACTGGTTTACCGCATGCCAGTGCTTCCAACAATACATTGGGGAATCCTTCCACGTCGGAGCATAGAACAAACGCATCACACCGGTTCATATACTTGAATGGATTGTTATCCCTGCCGCAGAATACCAGTTGTTCCACAATCCCATATTCAATTGCTTTTTGTTTTAGAATGCCTGCATCAGGGCCATTTCCAACTAACATCAGTTTACAATTCATCCCTTTTAAATGAGCAAAGGCATCGATCAGTAACGGAAAGTTTTTTTCCTTTCTGAAATTTCCTACCGCAGCAAAATAAAATTCACTTCCCCCGGGAATAGTATTAACCGGCTCCTGCATTTTTACCTGGAGTTCCTGGATATCAACAGGGTTGTAAATTACCTCTATTGGTGTTCTAACGTTGAGGTTTGACTGCAGATCAGCTTTGATCGCCATAGCGTTTGCAAGCACAAGATCAGCACGGTTATATGAAGCAGTGATCAGGAATTTAGTTATAAATCTCGTTATGGCCGGCTTTGTCTTAAGCATCGTTGTTTCATGAGTCCGTTCACACATAACAACCCGGCCTTTATAACCCCACCAGCTTTTCATCAAGGCGTTTATATAACATGGCCTGTTTAAAAAGGCAACACTGTTGGTTATTGCGTGTTTTTTGCAGTATTTATTTATTTTATAAGACAGGTAAGGAAGTTTTAAGAGCATGGAAAGGTGTCCATCCTGTTCTGATTGGTCAAGGTCAAGGATCTTTATTCCTTCAGGAATATCATATTCAACTATATGACTGTATAAAGCCAGGTGAATGTCAAATTCACTTTGCAAATGTGTAAGCAATTGAGAAACCACACGCTCTGCCCCGCCGGATCTCAGAGAATTGATACATATTAATAACGCTGGTTTCGTCATGATCTAAATCCGCCTTTCTTTTTTAGAGGTGCAAATATAATGGATACACGGATCACGCGAATTAAACGGATCAATAAGTATTACTACAAACTTATTGCTTAGGTAAATTAAATACTCATCTCCATCACGCTTTTATCATTTGACATTAACAACCCTTGAAATCTCATAGAATTTATTCCCACCTGCATCAGCATTGCAGTTTCCGTTGAAGCCATTTTGAAATACTACACCGGGCAAGGCATAAAACCTGTTATTATTGAAAACAGTATGGCCCGCAATTCCTGCAGTATTTGGCGCAAGCTTTATTTCATTTGCATAACTATAAAACCTGTTATTGCTGATCCTTATCTTTTGCTTGTTATCATTGCTGCAGTCGTCGGTTAATCCTTTTAAATAATAGTTTGCGGTAGTATATGCCTTAAAAGTACAGCTATCAACAACAGCAGCCGTGCCTTCGATACCGAGCTGGTAACTGCCATCATACATTTTTTTACCCCTGTAATTTTCTTCGAATGTGCAGTGAATGAATTTTACTGCATCAGAATCTTTAGAGGCCCTGTACCACACCAATACAGTTCCATATAGTTTACAATCTACAAATACGTGAGATGCCGCGTCTGCAAATACGGTGTAATACCCAGGTGAAGCCACCGTACATCTTTTAAACATAACATTAGATGATAGCTTAGCGCTGCCGGATGTTATCCCGGAACCGGTGTTATTAATCATTTTACAATTATAAAAAAAACCGTTCCTGCAAAAACTGTTATTCTCAACTTCGATATCAATGCCCGCAGCGGGAGATTCATGTATCAATCCTTTTCCTGCGTTTGAAAATTCTGAATTGGTAACACGGATATTGTCTCCTCCAAGCCAACTCAGGCCATTTCTTCCACAGTAGTTCACCTTGCAGTTATCAACACTTATTTTATAAGTTTTAACTTCCTTACCGAGATTAGCTATATAGATCCCATCACAGGCAAATTTGTAAATGCTGCAATTGCGGATGGTTACATCATGTGTATCTATAAGGTAGATCCCATAGTGAATAAGTTCATAAGCATTTCGTCCATTTCCCCAATTCCCGCCCAAAATAAATTTTTCAAAATTTCCATCCAGCCTAAGTCCGCTTATATTGATATTACTGCTGTTTAAAACATAGATAGTTATCCCTACCGTCGTGGGATAGTGGCCGAATCCCTGCTTCACGTTTATATCCCTGATCTCATGTTTATAGGGTTTGCCGGTGACTGGGGAAAATGTTCCAATGCGAAGGCTGTCCCTGGTCTTTAGTACTGCGCCCGGTTTTCCTTCAATAAAAAAATTGTTACAGTTCCTGATATCAAGCGCATACTCACAGGTATAAGACGCGGTATTTTTTTTAATGTCATTACCTGTGAACTTTTGCCGGCCTATGATGTAAATACCCTTCGGAATGACCAGTTTTCCATTTCCCTTTCTTTTATTAAAATATTCAGAGGCTTTTTTAAACGCATCCTGGTCATCTGAAATACCATTTCCTTTTGCTCCAAAATATTTTATTGATCTAATAATATAGCCTTGTGAATTTCCGGCTATAGGAATCAGGAGTATATATAATATTAAAAATCTTATTTTCATGTAAGTTTCATGAACGAAATAATTTTTCCCATTCAGCCATAATTTTTTTTACATCAAACCTGTTTATTGTAAACTTCCTGATCTCTTCCCTGTTGAACTTAAATTTCATTGCTCTTTCAATTGCCGCACTAAAGTCTTCAATACTTTCATCCTGCACAAGCCAACCATTCACCTGGTCTTTTAATACTTCGGCGATCCCTCCAGGAGCATTATACGCAACTGCTGGAATGCCCGCTGCTGTTGCTTCCAATAAGGCATTGGGAAAACCTTCATAATAAGATCCCATTAAAAACAGGTCGGGATATTGAACCACTGCAAATGGGTCCTTATTGCTGCCATGTAAAAAAACATGTTGTTGAAGATCGAGGTCATCGATCAATTGCTGCAACTTTTTTCGCATTGATCCTTCCCCTATAATGTGAAATTGGTAAGGAAATTTTAACAGGGCAACAGCTTTTATCAACCGGTCGATTCCTTTCTCTTGTGAAAGACGTGCAACGGTAATAAATTTTACTACGTTATTGATCTCTTGCTCAGCAGTACTTATTTTTGGAGGAAGAACTGCATTATAAATCACGATTGTTTTGTTAGCCGGAACATCGTAATGTTTTAAAAGATCTTCCTGCATAAATGCAGACTGGCATACGACCAGGTCTATTCTTTTATAAAAGATCCTTAACAACCTATCGTAGACTACAGAGAATTTTGAATGCTTCGTGTTGATACTAACAATACTTGATTCCCTTGCGATCATCCGGACGGTTTTAGGAAATAACCCCCGGAACATGGCAAGCAACAGGTTAAGGTGATTGGCGCAAGATAGAATTATTGCAGGCTTTATTTCCTTTGCCAGCTTTCGTATTGCAAAGAGTGAACTCCGGACGTGAAGAATATGCAGGTCTATAACTGTAACGTCCTCATTGGTAATTTTAAAAAACTGCTTATGGTTATTCAAAACAGCCAGGGTAACCTCAAATTTCGTTGTATCTATGTTGTTGCAAATGATGGAGACATTTCTTTCCAATCCCCCGCACTCAAGGGTTGGAACCACTATTAATATTTTTATCTTTTCAGTGGTGCTTATCAAAATATTTTTATTTTATTGGCTGATTCGATAGCCGGATCTGTTACAAAAGGAATTCGCGTCTTTCAATGCAAGCAGGTTTTCGCAATTCAAGGATGAATAGGAATCAGTTAGCATCTCAATAGTATTCCCCAATATTTTATAAACCTTGAATCCGTTTTCAAATAAAAGTGTAATGATGTTGCCGGTGGTATATCCAAAGCCCAGAAAATGCCTTTCCCAAGATTCATATAGTATAACATCAGTTTTTTGTAATGCCTGCGTTGCTCCTTCCAAAACATATTTTTCATAACCTTCCACATCTATCTTTAACAGCTCAATGGACCTTATATGATTTAAAAGATGATCAAGCGTATTAACATTCACCTTTATTCCTTTGCTTTGATCGCTTACCACCTTATTCTGATCGTCTGAATTGGTATCACTAAAAAATATTGAACCACTTTTTGAACCGGCCGCACTATGTATCGCTTCAATATTGTGAAATTTATTCAATAAAATGTTTTCCCGCAGGTTATGAAATGTTGCAGGATGTGCCTCAATTGCAATTACCTTACCGGAAGGAGTAACTGCTTTTGCGGCTGTAAGTACCAGCGTACCAATATTGGATCCAACATCAACATATGTGTCGCCCGGACGAAGGATCTTTTTTAAAATATCTTCATCCTCATTTCTTTCATGCTTATCTGCAAAGAGTGTGACAGCGAGTGCAGACCTTGAAAATTTCAGCTTATAGCCATCCATGTTAATGGTAAAGAATGTATGCAAGCCGCTCATAACTAGCAATTGCGCCCACACCAGTTTCACCGGATTTTTGGATTCCTTCATCACCCCAATAAATGATCGTAATTTATGTATCATGGATGGATCACGATAAAGTGATATGCGTTTTATTTTTTACTGCCAATGTATACCAGGTTTTCCCTGACTGGCTTTGCAAATATTTTTTTTAGCTGGTCAGAAGCATAATGAAAAAAACCTCGCATACTATACCATTTGATATTGATTCCCTTACACCATACAGTCGAAAAATTAAATCCATTACATACATTAGTCAGGCTGGAAACATTCCAGCTGCGTACATGCTGCATGTGGTGAAAAGTAGCCCCGCAATCTGCACAGTGTACAAACGTTCGTGCAAGGTCTTCGTCGAATGGTGTCGTGATCACCACCACCCCACCCGGCTTTAGAATCCTGTTTATTTCCTGCAGCGTGCCATGTAAATAATTATCAGTAAGATGTTCGATAGTCTCAATTAAAAAAACAATATCAAAGAAGTCACTTTCATAGGAGGAAGGTAATTGTGTTAACAGGTTGCAACCCTTAAATGCGGGGAAGGCTTTATATTTTAAAGCTGTTTCTTTTGCCAGGCTATCTGTAAAATCGCATGCATACAATTCTATAGAAGGATTTTCATTTAAAATATGTTGTAGTAAAAATCCTTTTCCTGTTCCATAGTCAAGCACTCTGCCTTGAAAAGAAACATGCTTTTTAACCAGGTTTAAAAGTGCTTTTCCGGCCTTTTCTGTAAACCAGGTATCATCATACGGCTTATAATTATTCCGGAAATTCCAAAAGCGGGCGACCTTTTCGTCCGTCCATTCCAGTGTATGAGGCTTATATTGTGTATTCATCATTTGTTTTATTTAAGCTATTCCTATTTACCTTTCACCAGGAAGATTAAATGAAGCAATAAGCCAGGTATCATAAAAATTGCTGCAAAAATACCGGCATTTTTATTAAGCTTAACAACACTTCGTGACCATCCTTTAAGAAAGGGCCTGTATGCATGGTAAAGCAGCGCCATTTTCATAAAATAAGAAGGAAAATAAAAAAAATAGGAGAGGTCCTTATCTAAGGCATCTTTGATCTCAACACAAGAGCTCAATGCTTTGTGAATATACTTTTTGTGGCGGTAAATAATTGAATCAGTTGAGTTCTCCATAAAATAAATCCTTACTTCATCACTGATCAGCCTTATTTTATACTTGTCTGACATCCTTCTCCAGGTAATTGCCTCAGCTATATAGATTCCCTTGAACTGGTCTGGAAACGGAAATTCCTTTAAACACTTCAGCTTATTAATATTGGTTGCTTCTCTTCTAAATCTTTGTTTATAAAAAAGATCCCGCCAGTTTCCATTGTACACTCCTCCGGGAACTTCATTACTGATCCTTTTCCCAAATTGATCTTTACAACAGGCGACGATGCCACTATATGAATTCTTTTCACTTTCGGGGATTACTTTCCAGGCATCCATCAATATTTCCAATGCCTGAGGAATTAGTGCATCGTCACTATCAGCAATATAAAACCACTCTCCCAATGCCATTTTTACACCTGAATTTATGGCAATGGCCTTTCCTGAATTTTCCTGGTAAGAATATTGAATGGAAAAAAAAGGTTGTTGCTCAATAAATTTATCGATGAGCTGTTTTGTATCATCCTTAGAACCGTCATCAACAATAACCCATTCAAAATTTTTAAATGTTTGCTTGGTAAGGCTGTCAAACACCCTATGCAATTTTCCTGCACGGTTATATGTTGGTGTAAAAACACTTATCAATGGCATATCTTATTGAATGCTTTTTAATTTTTTATAAAAACCGCTGAAATTGAGAGTTGAAATTATCATGAGTATAACGCAGAGATTTATCGCCATACCTTTTCCACTGTAAAAATATGCAAACAGTGAGGCTGTAAAAAGATTAATTATCACTGTCGCAAGAATATTCCGCACCGCCTGTTTTCTTTGCCCCTGTAGTATCATTAGCTGAAAGAAAAAAGAAACATACGGTGAAAAAAGAAGCCCAAAGCTCATTATTCTCAGAATATCGACAGCATAAGAAATGTCAACTTGTTTTTTACCGGCAACGATCCTGACAATATATTCGGCTCCAAAAAACTGAACAAGTGCAAAAACAGTAAACGAAAAAAGGAATAGCATAAGAATCGACCTGATATTTTTTTTGTAGGCTTCGATCGAGGTAATATAGAGTTGTGATAAATGTGGATAGAAAGTGCGGTTAGCGATACTGGTTAGCATGCCAATCGCTGAAAAGATCTTTTCTGCGATTGCATAGTATCCAACCATCAGGGGATTTGTAAATACCTGCAGAATAAACAGGTTTATAGATGCATATAACGGAGCCAGGATAATACTGGTAAAAACATAGCCGCTCTCCTTAAAAAATGAAATTATATATTCCCTTGCAGGAAATACTATTTTAAACTTAATTGATCTTCTTAAGATGGAATAGCCAAGCAATCCCGCAATAAAATTTCCAGCACACATCGCAAGAACCGCATATAATATATCTGTGCTTTTCCTCACAAGTAGGATGATCAGCAGAAGCGATATTACTTTTGATACAATTGCTACAATGGTAATGCTTCTCATTTTTTGAATTCCCTGGAAATACCAGTCAGGAAAAAGTAAATTACCCAGCAAGTAAAGTGATGAAACCAATACTATCAGAAAATTATCCTGCAGGTATGGAATAAAAATGCAACACGCAAGGAATACAATTACTGAGAAAATAAAGAGAATGAATTTAATTATGTAGACAGCCGAAATGATCCTGTTGATTTCCTCACTTTCATTAACATGTTTGGCAATTCGTTGCGTGGCGGTTAACCCGAAACCAAAAGATACCAGCATATCAAAATAGATGATAAAGGTCTGGATCAGGGTAAATACTCCAAAACCTTCAACGCCTAATACCCTGATGAGGTAAGGAAAAGTTATCAGTGGAAAAAGTATCGAAAGTCCCTGGACTAGTGAAAGGGAGATGAAATTGCCTGCTAATCTTTTTCTGTGTCCTGGCATTAATTAAAACAAATTAAGAATTAGGCAAAACCTGTTCCGGTTGCCGGCAAAATTATGGTTTATTGTTGTGATACCTCTGCAACAATAGCATTTAACTCCATCTATAAGTTGACCCACTCATTGCCGTTATATCCCTGCATTAAGCCGGCACCACCGGTTCCGCAATCTGAGCAAAACCTGATCATCCCAACAACAGGTGTTTCAGGACGCTGGGCACTTGTTCCAACAGGAACTATGATAGCACCGGTTCCTTTAATATCCAATTCAGCTCGCGGAACCGCAGGGCCACTTTCCGTAGTTGAATTTATTGACGTAAAGCCATTCCGCAGAACGGTGAAACTATTACGCCTTGCGTTATTACTGACGCCGTTACCAATAGCAAAAAGTATTTCATTTGGCTCATAATTTTCACCAGGATATGATACCGTTGTATCGTTAAAATGGCCAAAGGCACTCATTGCATAACTGTTGGAAATAGTATTATGATTTGCAGCAAGGCTGAATAAATTTCCTGGCCTGTTGAAACCACCTAAAGCAATTGAACCATAACCCGAGTTTACATTACTTGCACCCGCAGAAAAGGTTGCGGCGCCGGGAATCGTTAATAAAAGCGATTGGTTTTTAGTAGAAAGATTATTGATCCCGAAGGAAGCGCTATACAGGACATTGTTTTCAATTATATTGGTAACACCTCCTGTAACTGAGGCCCAACCACTATCTTTATTTCCTTGTCCCATTGCAACTGCTGATTGATAAAAAACATTGTTCAGCTTTCCAAATGCTGCAGAAAAATTTGAACTAGCAGTATTACTTAAGCCCACAAGAATATTCGAATTACCTGAGAGCATGGAATTGGTTTCCCCACTTAGCAGATTTGAATTTCCTGCAATGACCGAATTTGTTGTACCGGAAAGATGGTTGAAGTTTCCGGCAGTTGTATTATTAAATCCCAGAACAATATTTGAATTCCCGGCAGTCACAATATTTTGTTCGCCTGCCAACATGTTTGCATTTCCACCGATCGTTTCATTGTTGTTTCCAAAAAGGCTATTGTAATTCCCGTTTGCATTGTTCACAATTCCCAGGATGCTATTTGCCCTGCCTCCTTTAATAATATTGCTTTCTCCAATTGCAGTATTTGACCATCCTTGTTTCAGCTGGTTGTTATAACCTAACGCACTGCTATAAGATACAACCTCAGATATGGAATTCTTATGGCCTGCTGCCAGCGAAGCCCATCCCGAATCATAATTTTCCTGTCCTAGCGAAATAGACGATTGGCCGGTTGCCACAGTTTTATATCCCAGCGCGAAACTACTGAGCCCTGCTGATCTGTTCTGCGTGCCCATTGCAACTGATGCAATGCCAGTCGCCGTATCAGCGTTGCCGATACTCCATGAGTATACGCCTGA